>WHTW01000139.1 GCA_009377525.1 Rhodospirillales bacterium | reverse complement strand
AGAGCTGCTTGTCCAGGCAGATAAGCTCGTGGGCGGCCGCGACGCGGTGCTGGTGATTGATGACACGGCGATCCTCAAGAAGGGCAACCATTCGGTCGGTGTGGCGCCGCAGTATTGCTCAGCGCTCGGCAAGATCGCCAACTGCCAGAGCCTGGTGTCGCTGACGTTGGCGCGCCGCGAAGTGCCGATCATGCTGGCTCTGCGGCTGTTCCTTCCGGAGAGGTGGACAAGCGATCCGTCGCGATTGAAGCGGGCAGGCGTTCCTAAGGCCTATCGAAAGCCACGCACGAAGGCGGAAGTCGCGCTGGAGGAGCTCGACCGGGTCATGGCGGCTGGTGTGCGCTTTGGCTGCCTGCTGACGGATGCCGGCTATGGCCAAAGTGCCTCGTTCCGCCAAGGGCTCACGGATCGCGAACTCAATTGGGCAGTCGGGATTCCCCGTCATCTCAAAGTCTATCCCGCCGCTGTGAAGATGACCCGGCCAAAGGTCCGGCGCGGACGCCCGCGTCAGGCGGTTCCACACGTCCTCTCGCGGCCCGCCGAAGACATGCTGAAGAAAGCTCAGTGGCGCAGAATTAGCTGGCGCCTTGGCACCAAAGGAAAACTCAAGGCACGCTTTGCTGCCCTGCGTGTGCGGGTGGCCGACGGGCCGGCGAGGTGGATCAGGGACAAAAGCAAGCAGCATCTGCCTGGCGAGGAAGCCTGGCTCGTGGGCGAACACCGCTCTACGGGTGAAAAGAAATACTATCTCGCCAACCTACCGACGCAGACCGATCTGCGCACATTGGCCGCCACTATCAAGGCGCGCTGGGTCTGCGAGCAGGCGCATCAACAGCTCAAAGAGGAGATGGGCCTTGACCACTTCGAGGGTCGATGCTGGCAGGGCTTCACCGCCATGCGCTGATGACGATGATCGCCTACGCCTTCCTGCAGCACCGTCGACTTGCAACCGTAAAGCGGAAAAAAAGAATCAGCGGCCCGCCGCCCCAGCCAACCCTGCCCGCCGTGCGTCACGCCATTCTCGCACTGCTCGCCCGGCCACCGCCGCTTCGCTGTCCACACTGCCGAAAACAGATATCAACGGGCGGCGGCTTGAGTAGGAAGTGCCAAAGTAGTGCTAGGCTTCACCGCCAATGTGCTCACCGTCTCCCATTGACGGTCGCCAATTCGCATTTTGAAAACTAAGTTACCCGCGCGGGCCAAGCCTACAGGTATTTTTGGGAACATTGTGATGGATACGCCAGACTGAATGCAGGCCTGAGCCTCGCCCTCAGCAATCTTCTCCTCGTCTAGGAGGACCTGTAGGCCCAGAGACGCGATCGGAATCGCGGCGGGTGCATCGATCCAGACAGCCAGAGATAATAGCATAGCTGCTGGCAGTTCAGACGGAATGATATCCCGCGCGTACACTCCAATGAAAATCAGCTTGCCGTTGTCCTCACGACGGGCCGCCGCGATTGCGGGAAGAGCTATCCTGAATCCGAACCGGTTGCCTTCGCTCTTCAGGCGTTCAAGCTCGGCCGCGAGCGCCTCATCGCGCTTGCCTTGGCCATAGGCGGCGAGGGCGCGACCGCGGGCGACGAAGAAGGTGGCCCAAGGCAACGGCTCGTGACGCGTAAGATCCTCCAGGGCCGCTGCGTGGCGGATCGCGCCGGTCCAGTCCCCGCCCGCGAGACAGGCATCGATTGCTTCCCTGCGGAAGTTCAAGTGATTGTGGGCGATTGAATTGGTGGCCAGCAGCGCCTCTCCCTCTGCAAGCGCGTTGTTGCGGGTCGCTTCGTCCTCCGCGGCCACGGCAAGTATCCCCAAGTACCATGGGCCCTTGTAAGCCATTCCCGTTTGGCGGCTGATGGCGAGTGCCTCATCGAGATCGGCGAGTGCCTCAGCGCCCCGGCCGGCGAGTCGATGGAGACCACCTCGGAAGGCAAGCGCCTCGGCTTCGAAACGCTGGGCGTCGATCTGCCGGGCCAGTTGCAACGACATGTCGATATGCTCCACGTAGGCTGCGCGGCAGCACCGCGCGCTCATATGCGACGAGTATCAGACACGCTATTGCGGAAGCGTCGGAGGGATGCTGGCTTGAACAATCGCCGACGACACGCTTGCCGGCCCACCTAGTGTGCTTCGCCTCTTCTGGCGCATGCCCGGGCGCCTTCCCATGCCGGCCCCAACATTCTGACCGCATGTTGGTTGCGGGTGATTTAAACCTACGGGTGCAAGTTGTTCCGCGATCCAGCGACAGCCTCGCCATACGCATCTGAACTGGCGGGCGTTGCCTTGCGCCACACGGCCAGGACAGGCGGCGCTAATCCGGGCGGTGCCGCAAATGGGCGCCCGAACTCGTTCGGGGCAACAACAATCGTCATCATCCTTTTTTGGTCGTCTGTCGTGATGCCGTCCCCGATCGTGGGCACTTCCATTGCAGTCAATTCTGGATCGCCTTCAAAGAAAGCTGCAAGAGAATTCGGACGCTTTTTTCCGCCAACCACGATGGCTTTTGTCGCTTAAGACAATCCCCGTACCAGCTCGCAATACCATCGAGTTCGCCACGCTCAACGGCCAAAGTGAACTGGGAACACACGACTGCTATTGTCACACGACTGCTTGCGCTTGTCGCTGCCGATGGCCATAATGACGAGCGCGCTGTCGCGTTGCGTCCCGACGTCCTTACGATCATTGGCGAAGTGTCACAGCGGTCGCGCAAATTCCGACCTGAGCAGATGCCCAGGTTGGGCAGACCGCGCGAGCGCATGATCCACGATCCTGGAGGATTCGCATGCGTCCCCAAAGACTCTCTCTCGGCCTTTCGCTTTGTGTCGGCGTCCTCCTGCTCGGGGGGTTGACACGCCCTGGGTTTGCGGAGAGCGGTCGTAGCATTGCGCTGGTGCTCGATGCGTCGGGCAGCATGGGCGCGCGCTTTCCCGACGGTACATCCCGGATGGACGCGGCCACGGCGGCCGTGGTGCAGCTGGTAAACACGCTTCCCCCCGACACCCGCCTGGCATTCAGAGCCTACGGCCATCAGTCGGCGCAGAATGCGAAGAATTGTCGGGATACGGCGCTGCTTGTTCCGTTCGGCAGTGTCGCCGCCAACAAGCAGGCGATAATCGAGCAGGCGCGCAGCCTCCAGCCGCGGGGCTACACGCCAATCACCTATTCGCTGACGCTTGCGGCCCAGGATCTGGCCTCTGAGGAGGCCCCCTCCAACGTCGTCGTGGTGGTCAGCGACGGCAAGGAGACCTGCGAGAGCGACCCCTGCACCGCCGCCAAGGCGCTGGCGGAGACCGACGCCAAACTCGTCGTGCATACCGTCGGCGTCGGCGTCGACGCCGAGACTCGCGGTCAACTTCAATGCATCGCCAGCAACGCCCGCGGCAGCTATTTCGATGCCAACAGCGCGCCCGCGCTGGCAAGGGCCGTCGGCACGGCCGCAGTCGCAGAGGCCAAGCCGCGCGAAACGTCGCCGGCGCCGGTGTCGAGCGCGACCATCTCGACCAAGGCAGCCAGCAGGGATCAGAACGCCCCAGTGCCGCTCGAAACCGGCGAGATCGTTAGGGGCAGACTCGCCGGGCGCGGCAAGATGCACCACTATTGGAAGGTTGCGGCGCCAGCGGGCAGATACCGCGTCGTACTCGATATCAAGCTAGCAAACGATGCCCACAGCAACATCCAGAGCGAGGTCATTGCGTTCCGCCCGGACGGCAGTCAGCTCGCGCAGGTATTGAAGACCAACGAAATCGACTTTCGGACGCGCGCCGCCGCCGAGAGCGATGGCGAAGCGCAGCCCGACACAGTACTGCGCGTCGGCAACAATGGTTCATCCATTGTCGACTATTGGCTTGGGCTTTTCCCTGTCGACGCCGACGTCCCATCGCCCTACTTCGTCCGAGCTCCGAAGATCGAGCCGCTCGAGTTCGGCAAGCCGTTCTCGGCGACGCTCGACCCGAAGCCGGGTGCGCCGGCGGAAGTCTGGTACTCGACCAGCCTACGGGGACAGGACTATCGCATCTCGGCCGAGTTCAAGCGGTTGGATGGGAAGAAGTCGAACGTGCAAGCCAAGGTCGAGATGTTCGGTCCTATCGGCGAGCGGGTTCGGGGCGCCGATGATAAGGTCTGCAGCGTCAACAAGATCGACGTCTCGGCGAAATGCGTGACGAAGCTCGTTCTGGCCGAGGACGCCCAGGTGCTGTTCCGGCTCACGCCATCCAATAAAGCCGGGTACCGCACTATCTTCACCGTCGAGCCGATCAACTAGCCCGCGCAAAGCGTACGTGCGCGACGGCGTGTGGGGCCCGCGCGATCAGTGACGGTGCCCTGGCCCCTGCGGGGTCTCACGACGCGGCACGCGTGACAGCGAGCGAGAGGTGCTTCAGCCTCGGCAAGACTTCCTGCGCCGGTGACTGCAGCGCGTTTTGCCATGTCTGCGGCTTTTTGCTGGAGTCGAAGCCGAACCCCAGCAGCGTACCGAAGCCGCCTACTTGGTAGTAGATTTTTTCAAGCTTCCCGGCGGCGGTCGCGGACGAGCCGACGATCCAGTTATGGCGGGCGCAGTGCGTGACCGTGACATGGCTGTCGGCCACGTTCGGCTCGTGGTTGAGATAGTCCTTGAACCCGAAATTGGCGAGCAGCCGCAGGAAGTATTCCTCCATCATGCCGCCGACCGAGAGCTTCCACGCCTCCGTGTCCGTTTCAGCGATAACGACCTCGCGCACCAGGCCGTGTGAGGACTCGCCGGAGCCTCGTCCTCGACGGGGCGCTCCGGCGCGGCCAGCTCAGCTCCAGCTCGACTGTGCTCGGAGATTGATGCTCCGGATCATGTTGTAGACAAGGACCGAGGGTGCCATCTCGGTCCTCCTTGCATGAAGTCCTCGGGTGAGGAACCATCCTGACATCATCCTCTTCGTGGTTCCGAATGGATGCTCGACGGAACATCGCCGCTGTCGCATTAGCTCAGGATCAGCGACGACGCGGGCCGTCATTCGCTCCAATGCATCTTCGTGCTGATGTCGGCTCACTCAGCGATGCTCGACCTGCGTACACCGAGGCTTGAGCGTGCAGCTGGAAGTCCGCACGGTCAAACTGACTCCTATCGCCGCGGTTGTTGACCGAGCGATTGGCCGCACACAGGTCGTGATGCCGTCAGCCTCACGGGCCGCGCCCACGTTGCCGTTCGAGAAGCCAGTATCGGCGACGACGGTCAGGTGTTCTCTTGCGAGCAGGTCCTTTGCGGCCTTGGCCATCGGGTAATGCATGCGGCTGTCGTTCACTTCGTCGGTTACTTCGTGGTGGACGGCGACGAAGCCGGTGAGTGCGGGCCGAAACAAGACTCATGCTTGCTGCGCACCCGATGGCCCCAGCGCAGCCGGCCGGGACCAGGCACAACAGCAGAAAGTCCAAGCGAACCTTTTCAGATTGGCAGCGACAATCTTTGCGGAGGATTGTGCCATCAGCGCTGCGAGGCAATGCCGTGATAGAGGCGATCAGGCGGCGGGTGGCTGCGTTCGCGACAGCGATCGCCGTGCTGGTCACGTTCATTCCGAATCGGCAACCTTGCACTATCGCTCGCGAAACGCTTTGGTGATTTGGTCATGCAGCGGCTTGACGAGATAGGATAACACCGTCCGCGCATCGGTTTGGATGAAGACCTCGACCGGCATGCCGGCGAGAAGCTTGAGCCGCTCCAGGCGGGCGATCTCGGCCGGAGGGATGCCGATGCGAGCGACATAGTAGCCTTCGCCACTTTCTTGATCGCGTATCAGATCCGCGGCGATGTGGATTACGCTGCCCTCGAGCTCGGGCGTGGTGCGCTGATTGAAGGCCGCGAACCGCAGCGTGGCCGATTGCCCAAGTCCGAGCTGGTCGATGCTCTGTGGTGGGATCCGGGCCTCGACGACCAGTTCGTCGGATTCGGGAACGATCAGCATGATCGGTTCGCCGGCCTTGATCACACCGCCGATCGTATGCACGCTCATCTGATGGACGATTCCGGCCTGCGGAGCGCGGATTTCCGTGCGCTTCAATTGATCCTCGGCTGCAACTTTCTGTTCAACCGATTCGGCCATCTTCGCCTGGATCTCACGCAATTCGCGCGCGACCTCGCTGCGCAGATTCTGGTCGATCTGGATGATCTGCAACTCGGTCTCCGTAATCTTGCCCTTGGTTTGGGCGATCGCGGCGATCAAGCGACCCCGCTCACCTTCGAGCCGGGCGGCCTCGCGCTCGAGCGCGGTGAGCCGTGAGATTGGAACGAGCTTCTTGTCCCAGAGCTCGCGCACGCCTTCGAGCTCTCTGCGGATCAGCTCGATCTCGTGCTTCTTGGCGTCGGCCTGGCCGGTCAAACCGACAATCTCCTCACGCAGCTGTACGATCCGCTCTCTCAGCTGCGCTTCCTGTCCCCGCCGGGCCGTTTTGCGCAGCTCGAACAGTTTCTTTTCGCCGGTAATCACCCGGGCTACGTCCGGATTGCCAGCCCGCCCCGTAAGCTCCTCAGCAAACGTGATCGCCTCGCTGCCGTCCCGTTCTGCCTCGAGGCGTCCTTGCCGAGTCAAGAGCTCGGTAAGTGTCTTCACCACAATGGCAAGGCTGGCGCGCGTCAGCGTCTCGTCCAAACGCACGAGGAGATCACCCGCCTTCACCCGATCGCCGTCGCGAACGCGCAGTTCTCCGATCACCCCGCCGCTCGGATGCTGCACCTTCTTGACATTGGAGTCGACGACAAGGAGACCCGAGGCGATGACGGCACCGGAAAGCTCGCTGGTCGCGGCCCAGCCGCCGACCCCGCCGACGAGGAGAGCAACAGCCGTCGCGCCGGCGAGTACATGGCGTCGGAGGGAACGATGCGGCGTGTGCGCTGGCCTGGTCATGATGCTGTTCTCTCGGCGCCGGCAGCCACGATGGGGCGGAGGTTGGGTCGCGCCGGCTGGAGGACCTTGCGCAGCACCTCCTGCTTGGGACCGAAGGCGCACGCTTGGCCGTTTGCCATGGCGAGAACCTGATCGACGCCGACGAGTGCACCTCGCCGATGGGCCACCACGATGACGATGCCGCCATGCTGGCGCACCGCCAGGATGGCCTGCGTGAGCGCTTCCTCGCCTTCCGCGTCGAGATTCGCGTTCGGTTCGTCAAGCACCACCAGGAACGGATCGCCATAAAGCGCACGCGCCAAGGCAATGCGCTGGCGCTGACCTGCAGACAGCGCCATGCCGGACTCGCCGATCTTCGATCCGTATCCGTCCGGGAGGCGCAGGATGAGCTCGTGTACTCCCGCGGCACGCGCGGCCGCAATGATCGCCTGAGAATCGGGCTCCGGCTCGAAGCGGGCGATATTCTCGGCCACCGTGCCGTCGAAAAGCTCGACATCCTGCGGCAAGTAACCGATGTGTCGACCGAGCTCTTCCGGCACCCATTGCTCCAGCGCGGCGCCGTCGAGGCGGATCTTGCCGCGCGCCGGTCGCCAGATCCCCACCAGCGCGCGCGCCAGCGACGATTTCCCCGAAGCGCTCGGTCCGATGATGCCCAACCCCTGACCGCTCCTCAGCTGGAACGTGACGTCGGCGACTACCGGCTTGTGGAGGCCCGGCGGAACGACGCTGATGGTTTCGACCGAGAACGACTCGTTCGGTGGCGGCAGCGGCATCGCCGCCTCTTGGTGACCAAACGCCGTCAAGAGGTCCGAGAGGCGGCGCCGGCTCTCCCGGGCGGCGATGAAGCTCTTCCAGTTCGCGACCGCAAGCTCGACGGGCGCAAGCGCGCGAGTCATGAGGATCGAGCTGGCGATGATGATCCCTGCGGTCGCCTCCTGATGAATGACAAGATAGGCGCCGACGGCAAGCACAGCAGACTGCAGCATCATGCGCAGGGCGCGGGTCGCGGCGCCGAGACCCACCGCGACATCCGAGGCTTGCTGGTGCGCCCCGACATAGCGACCGTTCACCTCCGTCCACCGGGCCGCCAGACGTCCCGCCATGCCCATCGCCTGCAGGACTTCGGCATTGCGCCGGCTGGCGCCTGCCAGAGCCAATCGGCTGGCGCCGAAGCCGACCGCCGTCCTCGCCGGAGCGCGAGTGAGCGCCTCGGTCAGGAGCGTCAAGGCGACAAGCAGACTGGCGCCCACGAGGGCCGTAACACCAATCCACACATGGAAGATGAAGCAAAGGCCGAGATAAAGCGGAATCCACGGCAGGTCGAACAAGGCGGTCGGTCCGGTGCTCGATAGAAAGCTGCGGAGCTGATCCAGATCGCGCACCGGCTGAAGGCCGTCCGAGTCGCTTCGTGTTCTCAACGGCAATTGCACGACCGCTTCATAGGTGTGGCCACCGGCCTCCTTGTCCAGGGCCGCCCCCACGCGCACGAGCATGCGACCGCGGATCGCATCCAAGACACCCTGAAACGAGTAAAGGGCCGCCACCAGCACGACGAGCGCCACCAGCGTCGGGACGCTGCGGCTCGGCAGCACCCGGTCATAGATCTGCAGCATGAACAGCGAGCCGGTGAGCACGAGCACGGTGAGCACGCCACTGAAGAGAGCGACCGCAAGGAAGCCGCCGCGACACGCGGCGAGCGCCGCCGCGATCGGCGATCGCGGCGGGGTGCCGTTTCGAGTTGGCGAGAATGACAGCACGGATCGCTCCCAGCGCTTCAAACGAGGTGGAACTCATTCGGATGTGCGTTCGTATCACGACGTGGCTCGGCGCCGATCACAGCAGGAAATCGGACGCGACGAAGTTGATGCTATCGGTGCACACGATCGCGAAGTCCGCTACGGCGTCGCCGTCCATGTCGCCGCTCACTGCTGTCCACGTGATGCCGAAGGGACCGGTGAACTGTTCGTAGCGCAGCTCGCCTTCCGAGCCCGTGAAGTCGGCTGTATTGATGAAGCTGAACGCTTGATCGCCAGGAACGCCACTGACCGCATCAAGGTCCGCAAGGTCGATCTGGTCGCCTTGGGCATGGTTGAAGTCCCAGATGTAGTCTGGGGCCTCGACCGAAGTATCCGACACAGGAGGGGGGCTATAGTACCAGTGCTCGGAAAAGACAAAGGTATCGGCGCCGTCGCCGCCAATCAGATCGTCCTGGCCCTGGCCACCATTCAACGTGTCGTCGCCAGCACCTCCATTGAGCCTGTCATCGCCAGAGCTTCCGGACAGAATGTTAGCCTCAGCATTACCCGTGATGACATCAGCGCCCGTGGAGCCGACGACATTTTCGATCGAAACGAGCGTGTCCCCTTCGGCATCACCACCAGAGACGACGTTGGCTTCGAGGTTCACCGTCACACCCGCCGCGCTGCCGGTATAGGACACCGTATCGCTGCCGGAGCCACCGTGGAGGTGATCGGCGCCTTGGCCGCCGTGCAGAAAGTCGTCGCCGCCACTCCCGGATAGATAGTCGTCGCCGGACCCGCCAGTTAGCCGGTTGCTACTACCGTTGCCGATCAGCGTGTCGGCAAAGTCCGAGCCGATGACGTCTTCGATGTCCGTCAATGTATCGCCCGCGGCATCGCCACCGGATCCGGTTCCGGTCGTCAGATTGACCGTCACCGCGGCCGGTGAGTGGATGTATTCGACACGATCGAGACCCTCACCCCCATCCATGACGTCAGCGCCAGCGCCGCCGTCGAGATAGTCGTTGTCGGCGCCACCGTAGAGGTGATCGTTGCCGGCGCCGCCAAGCAGGTGATCACCGCCCGCGCCGCCGAAGAGCCAATCGTCGCCGTCGCCGCCGTCGAGCTCGTCGCCATGGCGCGGATCCTCGTCGCCGCCGTAGAGGACGTCGTTGTCGTCACCGCCGGACAAATAGTCCTCGCCGCCGCCGCCGGACAACACGTCGTCGCCGCCAAGACCATAGAGCCAATCGCTGTCGGCCGTTCCGACAAGGGTGTCGTTGCCAAAGGTACCAAACTTGATGATGGGCATCGCCGCGTCCTTCCTTGATACTGAAACGTTCAGAGCTTTTCCGTGGTCATCCTGGCGCGTTTCGGTGTGCAACAGATCACAGCACGAAATCGTCTGCGACGAAGTTGATCGTGTCAGTGCAGACGATCGCGAAGTCCGCTGCGGCATCGCCGTCCATGTCGCCGCTCACAGTTGTCCAGGTGAGGCCGAAGGGACCGGTGAATTGCTCGTAGCGCAGCTCGCCTTCCGCACCAGTGAAGTCGCTCGTGCCGATGAAACTGAACGCTTGATCGCCGGAGACGCCGCTGACCGCATCAAGCCCCGCGAGGTCGATCTTGTCGCCTTCGGCATGGTTAAAGTCCCAGATGTAGTCCGGATTCTCGACCGAGGTGCCCAGCCAAGTGGGATGATGACCCGGATACTGGGAAAAGATAAAGGTGTCTGCGCCGGCGCCGCCGATCAGCTCGTCCTGGTCGGTGCCACCGTTCAACGCGTCGTCGCCAGCGCCCCCATTGAGCGTGTCATCGCCCGACCGTCCTTCCAGATGGTTAGCCTCAGAATTGCCGGTGATGGTGTCAGCGTAATAAGAGCCTAGGACGTTTTCGATCGACACGAACGTGTCCCCTTCGGCGTCACCACCAGAGGCGATATTGGTTTCGAGGTTCACGGTCACACCGCTGTTGACATACCCCACCCAATCGCTGCCGGAGCCACCGTCGAGATGGTCGGCACCCGCGCCGCCCCAGAGCTCGTCCTCGCCATGGCCGCCGTCGAGATGGTCGGCACCACCGCTGCCGCGCAACAAGTCGTCGCCGCCGCCGCCGGAGAGCCAATTGTCGCCGTCGTCGCCGAACAGCCAGTCGTCATAGATCGAGCCGTAGACCGTCTCAATCGACGTGAGCTTGTCACCTTCGGCATCGCCGCCCGCACCGACGCCAGTTTTCAGGTCCACGGTGACCGCACTCGGACTATGGTTGTAGGACGCAGCATCAAAACCGGTGCCACCGTCGAGATAGTCGGCGCCCGCACCCCCGACCAACATGTCGTTGTCCTCGCCGCCATACAAGCGATCCAGTCCGCTGCCGCCGTACAACGTGTCGTCGCCTTCATAGCCGTAGAGCCAATCCATGCCAGTGGATCCCACGAGGTGGTTAATGCCCATTATCAAGCATGGCGACGGTCGCCGTCGTCGCCATGCTTGATAATGGGCATTGTGGTTTCCTCTCTATGCTCAATGCAGCAGGGTGGTCTCTGCATTGGTCGCGGGAGGAACGCGAAAGGTTCCCGCTCCTGTGAGCTCCCGATGATTGTGCATGCTGCTGGGTCAACCGCGTCCAAGACACGTGCCCAGTTCTTCGGTTTCATGCGCGCCGGGGGACCCTCCGGTCAGACGTGACAACCAGGGCGCTGATGTTCCAGAGCCGAAGGCCGATCGTCCAAAGGGCGCGGAGCTCGCTTCGACATGGAGATACCGCCGATCGAGGATCGTGGCAGCATCGGGTTCAAGAATAGCGTGCGGAGCGCTCCCCGCACGCCAGCTGAAGCGGACCGCATCCTGATCGAAGGCGAAGTTGCTCGGCGCCGATCACAGGACGAAATCATCCGCCACGAAGTTGATGTGGCCGCTGCAGAGGATCTCGAAGTCCGCTACGCTATCACCGTCCACATCGCCGCTCACAACAGTCGATTGGATGCCGTAGTAGCCGGTATATTGCTCGTAGCGGAGCTCGCCTTCCGCACCACTGAAGTCGGTCGTGCCGATGAAGGTGAAGGCTTGGTTGTCAGGAACATTCACATTGGCGTCGAACACCGGCTCAATCTTGTCGCCTTGAGCATGACTGAAGTCAGTAATCCAGTCAGCACTGCTGCCGAGACCGCTGGAGAAGAGAAAGGTGTCCGCTCCGGCACCGCCGGTGAGCTTGTCCTTGTCGGCCCCGCCGAACAGATGGTCGTTGCCTTCCCCGCCGTCCAAGGCATCCTTGCCGCTGTCGCCGGAGAGATGGTCATTGTCACCCTCGCCGTAGAGCTCGTCGTCTCCGCTGTCGCCCCAGAGGGTATCTTCACCTTCTCCACCGAACACCGTATCGTTGCCCTCGCCGGACAACAAGAAGTCGTCATCACCGTTGCCGAAGAGGGTATCGTCGCCATCAAGACCGCGAAGCTCGTTCGCGCCATCGTTGCCGATCAGTATATCGCCGTAAGACGACCCCCAGAGGTTCTCGATACCGAAAAGGGTGTCGCCTTGCGCGTCGCCGGTAAAGCCTTGGCCGCTGAGCAGATTGACGACAACCCCCTCGTCGGAACCCTCGTACGAAGCGGTGTCGATGCCGTCACCGCCGTGCATTTCGTCGGCACCCTGGCCGCCATTGAGCATATCGTTTCCATCCTGGCCGAGCAGATAGTCGGCGTCCTGGCCGCCGATGAGATCGTCACTGCCGTCGCCGCCCCAGAGCCAGTCCTCGCCGGCGCCGCCGTCCAAGCGGTCAAAGCCGGCGTAGCCGACCAACCAATCGTCGCCGTTGTAGCCATAGATCCAATCCTCGGTTGGCCCTCCGGGCAGATTGTCGTCGGCGCTGGTGCCATAAACGTAATTCCAATGCATTTCGCGGGGCATCTGCGCCTCCTCCAGTGCGGAAGTCAGCGGACGGGCCGCTGCTTTTGGTTAGTCGCGCAGGAGATCAAAGAGGTTCTCGCGGCGGGCGTCGCAACGAACGGTCTCGATATTGGATATACGTTCAACCGAACCATGCCCTGCGTTAAAGGTAGCGCCCTTGCCCATGACAAATTTTTCATGTTGGACAACGGGATCACCCCTTCAATTGACATCACCCGGATCAAAGGCGCAGCCCGGCTTTCCCTGCCATTGGGTCGCGCGCGCCGAAAAGGTATGCAGCTGACTTCTTTCGTGTCACAGTGTCAGAGAAAAGGTTCTCCCCAGAACGACAGCGCCGTCGCGTCTCACGCTGTAAGTCGCGCTGTAGACCCCCCGCTGCCAAGCCGACGATGGCCGTTTCCGGCCGACGAAAACCATGATCTGTGCCTTGTGGCGGTCGAGCGGCGCTTCCCTGCTCTCGGCCAAAACGACGCCGTCTGGGCCCTTTAACGTCAGATGCTGCACATCGCCGGCGCTGAGACCAATTGCCCGCGCGAAGGCGACCAGCGCCGGCGCTTGCACATCCAAGGACTGACGGCCGATCATACCCGCCTCGATGTCTGCCATGCGGACTGCACCGGTCGCGAAGCCAACATTCAGGATCGCACCCGCCTTGTAGGCGAGCGCAGCGCGAAGCTCGGGGGCCCAGAGCGAGGCGCCTCCGTTGCAGGTGCCTTCGACCGCACCATGGGCGAACGGATCGACGATCCGGCCACCCTCGCGCACGGTGAAGTGGAGGTGCGGGAACTCCGTTGCACCCGACAGGCCAACGCGCCCCACCGGGGTGCCCACACTGACGCGCTCTCCGGCCTTTACCCGGACGCTCCCTTGAGCGAGGTGGCAGTATTGCGTCTCCCACCCGCCCGCGTGAGCAATGACAATGCCGTTGCCGCATTCGCGCCCCTCGACCGACGCCTTGTCGCCTGCTCCGGTGGAAACGTCCGGCATCCCATCGCGCACGCGCCGCACGGTGCCGTCCGCCGCGGCGAGCACATCGACTCCAGCTCGCTGCGCGGCGAGCGTCGGCAGACGAATGTCGGTCCCGTTATGGCCGTTATAGGTTCGGCTGCCGCATCTATAGTCCTGCGCCTCTGGTCCCGTATCGCGATCGACATAGTGCTGGATCTCGCAGGTCTCGCCGACGGTGCAGGCGATGGGTAGCCGGAACAGCGACGGCTCGCCGGCTGCCGGCAACACGAGAATGGCAAGCAGCAGACCCAAGCGCCACAACTGCATCAATGCCCTCCGCAATGCCCGACCTTCCCCGCACGGTCCGTGAGTGGGGCGACCGGTTGCTACACTATCTTTTGCGGAAGGCCTCGGCGACCTTATCGTGCAGTGGCTTCACCAGATAGGACAGAACGGTGCGGGCATCGGTTTGAATGAAAGCCTCGATCGGCCTCCCGGCCAGAAGCTTAACGGGCGCAGAACGGCTCCGCGCCACCGCCGCTTATCGAGCAGGGCATCCATCGACTCGCATTTGGTTTCACGAGAATGAAGGCTCGTCAAAGCAACGGCCCACGGAATCCAATCCGGTCACCGGCGGGCCGGTTCCCCCGGGGCGGGGGCGGTGAAGCAGGGACCGACCAGGTACACAACACACGGGGTACTTAACACTCCGGTCGGTCCCGCGCTCGGAAACCTGATCGGCTGACAAGAGAGGCCGAATCGGACGATGCTGCCGCCCGATGAGGGATTTCTGCCCGCCTGCTTTGGTGCGCCCTGGTCGGGCTGTTCCGGTCGAGTGCTTCGCTGGAAACCGAAATCCTCCTGCTTCGACACCAGCTCAATGTGCTGCGACGAAAATCGCCTAAGCGAATGGCCTTCACCGGCATTGATCGTCTGCTATTTGCGGGGCTCTGTCATCTGGCGCCGAGCGTGCTGAACGCTGTGAAGATCGTCAAGCCGGAGACTGTGATCCGCTGGCACCGTGCTGGCTTCCGTGCCCTCTGGCGCTGGAAATCGCGGCCGCGCGGGGGCCAACCGAAGACGCCGGTGGAGATACGCCAGCTCGTTCGGGATGTCAGTCTGGCGAATCCGCTCTGGGGCGCGCCGCGGATCCATGATGAACTGCTCAAGCTCGGCATTGATATCGGACAGACTACGGTCGCCAAGGGCAGGCGTCCACCATCGCAAGGCTGGAGAGCATTCATCAGCAACCATGCCGAGGGGATCGCAGCGCTCGATCTGTTCGTCGTGCCGACGATATCATTGCGGCTTCTGTTCGGGTTGTGCGCCACGACTGGCGTGAGATGCTGTGGCTGACAGCCACTGCGCATCCAACGGCGGAATGGATTGCGCGGCAGGTCACGGAAGCAGTCGGCTGGGAGATGCCGCCGAGGTATCTAGTCCGTGATCGCGACAGGGTTTATCGCGATGCGTTTGTGCGACACATTCGGGCGATGGGCATCCGGGACCGGCCGATCGCGACACGCTCACCGTGGCAGAACGGCTATTGCGAGCGGGCGATCGGTTCGATCCGACGGGATTGCCTGGACCACGTCATTGTCTTTGGAGAGCGCCACCTTCTTCATCTGCTGCGCTGTTACGCGAACTATAACAACCACGCACGCACTCATCTATCGCTGGGTAAGGATACGCCGATATCGTGCGACGTCCAGACCGTCGGTCGCATTCTGCCGGTGCCACATCTCGGCGGATTGCATCGCCAATATGTCCGGATCTGATTTCCGGCAGGCACAACCCATGTGGAATGCGGAGGTCTGCGGGATCGCTTGGCCGTCGCAGGCGCGAGCCACGGCACTTCAGCTGTCCGCAAGCTGCTGGCCGAGATGGTGCTCGACCTCGACGACAGACTGGTAATCCGGATCCCGATCCTGCGAGATAACGAGGCGCTGCGGCTTCTGATCGGCTACATCGACGCGCTGACGGCCGGCCACGCTTTGTCCACGCCCGATCTCCAGAATCTCGCTGCCGTGCATGTGCGCGATCTCGTCGCCGTGGCGCTGGGTGCTACCCGTGGCGCGACGGCCTTTGGCTGAAGAAGGCGGCATGCGCGCCGCACGCCTGCATGCGATCTCGGCTTGATGACCTGAGCCTCTCAGTCGGTGCGGCTGCCGGGCGCCAGGGTGTCAGTCCGCGTTATGTGCAGGCGCTGTTCGAGAGCGAGGGCACGACGTTCTCGGAATACGTGCTCCGTCAGCGCCTCGATGTCGCGTAGCGGCGGCTGCTCGCCGATCCAAACGGTAGTCATCGCCGGATCGGCGACATTGCGTCCGAGGTCGGCTTCAGCGATCGGTCGCACTTCAATCGAGAATTTCGACAACGTTATGGCATCACGCCGTCCGACATGCGTGCGATGGCGCTATGGGAAAGATAGTTAGCGCCCCGCCAGGTCGACCGACATCGCGCGAACTGCGAGGCCGTTTCTTCAAGTACAGATTGGCTATACCCACGACCCGTGCTGGAAGTACACACTCTTTAGGAAAGGTGTATGTCTGTGCATACTGAGCTGGCTTGCTGAGCCAACTCAGTCGCGGTGATTGGGACCCCCTGCGCCAGATCGGCCGGGCGGGTCCTGTACGTCTGGTGGAGCAACAACCAGCCAGCAGGATTTCTTACCGAAATCGGAAGTCATGGAACTGTCGAATCCCGCCACGCAAATGCGCGTGCCGGCAGTCGTCACTAACGACGTGCTGTTCCACGAGCCGCGGCGACGCACTCTGCAGGACGTCGTCACCTGCGTCCGGCACGGCTGCGCGATTGACGAGTTCGGCCGTCGCCGCGAGCGGCATGCCGATCGCTATCTGAAAGCGCCGTTGCGCACGAATCTTCCACGGCGGCCGATGGACCGCCCTTTCGAGAATGGCCCCGTCATGCTGGCCGACTGGATCGAGCGAGAAGCGCGTTTTTGTGATGGTCGTCACATCGCGCGGCCAATGGCATCCATAAGGTCGGGTGCAGATGACGACAATGTGCGATCTCCAGGTGCGAGATGACAATGCAGACCAAGTCCAAAGAGAGCATCTCAGATACGTTGCAGGCAGTGCCTTCGACCGCGGTGCTCCCGCGCCCCCGGGCACGTCCACAAACGACCTCCGACGAGGGGCTCATGACACGAATCGCTGGCGGGGACCGGTTGGCCATGGAAGTGCTGTATGCGCGGCACCACGTTCGAGTGTTTCGATTCGTGCTGCGTTTCCTCCAGGACGAGCCCGCAGCGGAGGACGTCACGATCGAAGTGTTTCTTAACGTCTGGCGTCATGCCGACCGGTTCGAAGGGCGGTCGGCGGCGTCGACCTGGGTGCTCGCCATCGCGCGCCACAAGGCGCTCTCGGCGCTCAGGCGACGCCCCGCGGAGCAGCTCGACGACCAGACGGCGAAGTCGGTCGAGGATCCGGCGGACAATCCGGCGACTGCGCTGGAGAAGAAGGACATGAGCACGATCATCCGAAGATCTCTGCTGGCACTTCCGATGCAACTCCGCGAAATCATCGACCTCGCCTATTATCACCAAAAATCGCTCGAAGAGATCGCCGAGATCGTCGGCATCCCGAAAAACACCGTCAAGACGCGAATGTTCCGCGCACGCGTTCGGCTGGCGGGGCTGCTTAGAGACGCGGGGATCGAGCGCGTTTGACCGCGCCCACGGGGCGCCGTGCTGTCGGCATCGCTCCACGGGGTGTCATCCGCGCTGGGATCCTTCTTCAGGTGTTCCTGAATCAGCGTGGCAAGGCCGTCGAGTCCCTTTAGCGTGTCGGTGTGACCGAGCGCCAGGTGCACCTTCACGCCCGCCGGAACGACGATCATGATGCCTTCTCCCTGTTGGCGAGCTGCCGCTTCACCTCCGCCGGACTGCTGCCTGTCGGTGCAAAGACACGCCGTCCATCATCCAGTTCGATTGCCGTCATGCCGTCCGGCGGCCGCACGAGATCGCGCAACGCGGCGAGCGCCGGCGCCTCATTCGCCGCGCCGTCGGCGAGCGCCACCGTTGCCAGTTGCGGTGCCTTGCGAGCGCTCAGACCGAACTCGACCCGCCAGCGGAACACCATGCTGGTGGCGACGCCATGGCGGCGGCAAACTTGCGCCACGCTGACGCCGGGCTTCTCCGTCTCTTGCACGATCGCCCGCTTCTGCTCGTCGCTGAAGCGGCGGCGGTTCGACCGGCCGTCCACCGCTTGCGGTGTCAAGTGGTATTTGCGCCGCGCGCAATTAGCAGCGCGGCTTAATTGAGCCCGGGCACTCGGATGAAGCAGGGATCGCCAGTCCAATTCATCGCCGGATTCTTCGAGGCGATCGCGCCATATGCGCAACGCATGCGGCGAAAGACCGAGCGCTGCGGCATACTCGGCATGCCCCCATGCCGCTCCAGTTCATCGCTTCGACATGCATGCTCCAGAACGCCCGAAGCGCAATCGGATCGCTGTCTGTGCGCACACTGTAGCGATAGCGCGGAGGCCTCCTGCGGCGCTTCGATTGCCCCTTCTTGCCCTGCCGTTCCAGCGCTTCCCGGCGCAATTTCTGCAAGTCTTTCGCATGCTTGCGCAGATCCTCTGCGCTCAGCAGATGGCGCGCCCACCGCTCGAACATCGCTGTCGAAAGCTTGCTCCGGCGGCAATAGTCCTCAGCTCTTTGATGGCCGCGATACCAGCTGGCAATGTGTGTCGACCAGTACGGGTTGTTGGCCTTTGCCCAGGAGCGGCGAGGCCATCGGGGATCCTCCATGTCATGAAGGAACCCCATATGTCGCGCAATTGCACTACCCAAACTGTGTGCAGAGATTGGACGGTTACGGCGCCCGACAGACGGACAGACGTAAGCGTCCGGAGCTTGCACCGATGTCAGGGATTGACAGGGTTTGCGGTTTTCCAGGCCCACGGCAGAAGTTCGTCGAGGCGGTTGACGGGATGGCCGTTGACCATGCGGGTGAGAACATCACGCAGATAGGCGTATGGCTCGACGTCGTTCAACTTCGCTGTCTCGATCAACGAACAGACGATGGCCCACCTGGCACCACCACCATCGCTGCCTGCAAACAGATGATTCTTGCGGCCGAGTGCAGTCACCCGTTCATTCTGCCCATGTCGGGCAGGAGTTGGAAGTCCATTACCGTTGGCACCCCTATTTCGGCCGCAGGGTTGGGGTGCGTCGGGTGGAGCAGCGAGCGACGGGCCAATTCCTTAAGGTGCAGGGGCCGACTGGGATCGTGATATCGATCGCCGGTTGGATGCTCGATCCCGTGATTTGTGCCGGGATGGCCATGGGCGCGCCGCGCGTCGATCTGTCAGCGCTCGTCGAGTTGGAGCGACTGTTGATAGGTGCTTCCAACCCCGCACACTTCCGGAGCGAAGTCTCGATCGTTCCGGAGGAAGGCAATGAAATCTCTCAAATTGCCGGCAGCGGTGCCGTGTCGGCAGATGAACTTGTCATTCGACAGCAGCAGACTGGAAGGATTGGGCTCTCCCGAGCGGGACAAGGTCATCTCGGCACTGGCTCAGATGCTGATGCAGGCGACCGGCCTCAGCGTCGAGGAGCTTGACGATGACAAGCGCTGAGCCGATTCCGGCGGTCATCCTCAAGCGGAAGGCTGTCGTGTATGTGCGCCAGTCGACGCAATCCCAGGTTATGAACAATCTGGAGAGCCGGCGGCGCCAATATGATTTGGTCGATGTCGCCCGCCAGCGCGGATTCGTCGACGTTGAAGTCATCGATGACGATCTCGGCCGATCAGCAAGCGGAACGGTGGCGCGACCCGGATTCGACCGCCTGGTCGCATGGCTGTGCGCGGGCAAAGTCGGTGCCGTTCTATGCTTCGATGCGTCCAGGCTCGCGCGGAACGGCCGCGATTGGCATCACCTGCTCGAACTGTGTGGGCTTGTTGAAGCCCGCGTCATCGATCTGGACGGCGTCTACAATCCCTGTCGGCCAAATGATCGCCTGCTCCTTGGCATGAAAGGCAGCATCAGCGAGTTCGAGCTCGGTGTGCTGCGGGCGAGGATGCTGGACGCCGCCCGGTCCAAGGCCAGCCGGGGCGAGCTGAGGATATCGGTTCCGTTCGGCTATATCTGGCACCGTGAAGCGGGGCTTGGACTCGATCCCGATCTACGTCTCCAGGAGTC
>WHTW01000138.1 GCA_009377525.1 Rhodospirillales bacterium | reverse complement strand
GGACGACGACCGGCGCCAGACCAGCCGACGGCTCGTCGAGCAGCAGCAGCTTGGGGTCGCTCATCAGCGCGCGGCCGATGGCGCACATCTGCTGCTCGCCGCCCGACATCGTCCCGGCGAGCTGGTGGCGGCGCTCCTTCATGCGCGGAAAGAGATCGAAGACGACCGCCAGCCGGTCGGCGAACTTGGCGCGTGCCTCGGGCATGAAGGCGCCCATCCTGAGATTGTCCTCGACGGTGAGCCGCGGAAACAGCCGGCGGTTCTCCGGGACGTGGGCGATGCCGAGGCCGACGATGCGGTGCGCCGCCGTCGCCACGACGTCGACGCCTTCCATCGCGATCGTGCCCCTGGTCGGACGGATCAGGCCCGAGATCACCCGCATCAGCGTGGTCTTGCCCGCGCCGTTGGGGCCGATCACGCCCACCGCTTCGCCCGCCTTGACCTCGAGGTTGGTGCCGAACAGCGCCTGGAAGGTGCCGTAACCCGCATCGATGGATTTCAGTTCCAGCATCGCGTCCGCCTCACCGCCGCGCCGCTTCGGCGACCGCCTGGGTCGCGTCGGCATCGGTGCCGAGATAGACCTCGACGACCCGCGGATCGTTGACGACCTCGGCCGGCAGGCCTTCCGAGATCTTCTCGCCATGGTCGAGCACCATGACGCGGTCGACCACTCGCATCAGCACACCCATGATGTGCTCGACCCAGATGATCGTGATGCCGAGCTCGTCTCGGATCTTGCGCAGCATGTCGGCCGCCTGGTCCATCTCATGCTCGTCGAGCCCGCCCAGGCTTTCGTCCGCCAGCAGCAGCCGGGGCCCGGTGGCCAGCGCCTTGGCGAGCTCGAGCTTCTTCAGCCCGGCCGCGCCCAGCCCGTCGACCGGCGCATGGCGGTCGCCAGGCAGGCCGACCATGGCGAGCGCCCGCTCGGCCGCCGCCTCGGCCTTGACCCGGCTGTGGCCGCCTTGCGCGCCGCCCTGACCGTAGTAGCCGGCCAGGGCCACGTTCTCGAAGATCGACAATCGCCGGAACGGCCTCGGGATCTGGAAGGTGCGGCCGATGCCGCGATTGATGATGCGATGCGGGGCGAGCCCCGCGATCTCGTGGCCCTCGAAGCGGATCGATCCCGCCGACGGCGGAAAGGTGCCCGAGAGCATGTTGAAGATCGTGCTCTTGCCCGAGCCGTTGGGGCCGATCAGGCCGAGGATCTCGCCCTGATCGACCTTGAAGGAGACGTTGCTCACGGCCGTGAAGCCGCCGAAACGCTTGACCAGTCCTTCGACGACGAGCACTGCCGGACCACCCTACGCGACGTGGGCGAAGACTACTTGGCCGAATAGACCGTGCCCGCCGGGAACGGCAGGACGGCTTCGCGCTGCGCCTGGCTCTTGGGCCAGACCACGTAGGACTTGTCGTCGATGTACTGCGTCACGACCGGGGTGGCGCGCGTGTTCTGGCCGGCGATGTTCGAGCCTTCGCCGGCGAACTTCACGCCGAAGCCCAGCATCGTGCCACCTTCGGGGATATCGACCTCGAGGGCCGCCTTGCGCAGCGCATCCGGATCGATGCCGCCGTACTTCTTGATCGCCTTCGGCAGAACCTCGGTGAAGAACACGTAGGTGTTGGACGCCGCCATGCCGACGTGGGCCGAACGGATGGTCGTGCCGGGCTTGGCCTTGTCGTACTCCTCGCCGACCATCTTGATCAGCGGCGGCAGCTTGGCGTCGAGTGACTTCTGGTTGGTTTGCCAGATCGAGATCGGATCGACGTTGTAGAAGTAGTTGACGTCCTTGCCCAAGCCTTCCTTCAGCTTGGTGTAGACGCCGTAGCCCGCACCGTGGCCGATCAGGGCGCTGAACTTCAGCCCGCCCTCGCGCGCCTGGCGATGGAACAGGGTGATGTCCGGGTTGTAGCCGGTGTGGAAGATGACGTCGGGCCGGGCGCGCTTGAGCTTGGTCACCAGCGACGACAGGTCCGGCGCGGTCGCGGCGTAGCCTTCCTTGAGGACGATGTTGAAGCCGGCCTTCTTGGCGCCCGCCTCGTTGCCCTTGGCGACGTCGACGCCATAGGCGCCGTCCTCGTGGATGATCGCCACGCGCAGGTCCTTGGCCTCCTTGCCGAACTTGGCCTTGGCGTTCTTCTCGATGAAGTCCATCGACAGCTCGCCGAACTGCGCGCCCGACGGCTGGGCGCGGAACACGTACTTGAGGTTCCGGTTCTCCAGCACCGCCGAGGAGATGCAGGTCGTGATCCACATGAACTTCTTGAGCTGCTCGACGCGGGCCGCCACCGGCACGCACTGCGCCGACGAGTAGAAGCCCAGCAGCATGTCGACCTTTTCCTGCTCGATCAGGCGCACCGCTTCGTTGATGGCGACGTCGGGCTTGCTCTGCGCATCGGCATAGACCGC
The DNA here is from genome assembly GCA_009377525.1 of Rhodospirillales bacterium. GTDB lineage: Bacteria > Pseudomonadota > Alphaproteobacteria > Reyranellales > Reyranellaceae > Reyranella. The sequence continues at coordinate 17,396 of WHTW01000138.1, read as the reverse complement.
CTCGATCTTGTAGCCCTCGACTCCACCCCGCTTGATGAAGTTGTCGATCATGATCTTGGCGCCGAGATAGTGCAGATCCGACCCGCCGCCCGCGAGCGGCCCGGTCAGGTCGTAGACCACGCCGATCTTGATCTTCTTCTCCTGGGCATAGGCGGAAACCGCCAGGCCCAAGGCTGCGATCGCAGCCATCATCCCGCCCATAAAGCGGGCGATCTTGCCCATGGACATCAAGTCCTCCCTTATGTCGCTTGTTGTGCGTTTCTCCCTCGACGCATCACACGGGGCGCGCCGGAAGATGTCAAGCGTCGCTCATGGTCTTGCGGACCGCGAGCCTCCGGCTCGCTCTTCCTCATGAGCGAGCCGGAGGCTCGCGGTCCGGAAGAGACTAAGGCCGCCCCTCGCCCGCTGTCAGGATGTCGAACATCAGCGGATTGGGCGCCAGCTCGACGACGGTGAACAGCACGGCGAGCCGCGAAGGATCGCCTTCGATCCGGAGCTTGCCCGCCTGCATGGCCTGTGGCGCCGTGAGCTTGCCCAACACCACGGCATCGAGCGTGTCGCGCGTGGTGACGACCGACGCCGTGGCCCTGTCCGACCATTCCCCCAGGCGATGCGTCAGGGTGGAATGGCTGAGCGTCAACGCCAGTTTCTCGTCGCGGTCGGTGAACTGCCAGTTGATCACCATCGACTGCCCGGCCGCCTTCGCCGGGTCCAGCCGGATCGCCATCAGGTCGAAGAAGATGTCGCTCGACAGGCCGGCCAGCGTGTCGGCGCCGATGGCGATGCGCACCGGCAGCTGGAAGACGCCGTGGCGCAGCTCCTGGGCGCCATAGAGGAAGGCGTTGCGCCAGGTCGCCGATTCGGCCTGGTAGCCCATCTGCTCCAGCGCGTCGGCGCAGAGCGCGCGCGCCTCGATGTTCCTGGGCTCGGCGTAGACCACTTCCTTCATGACCTGAGCGACCCAGCGATATTCGCCCTTGGCGAAATCGACCTTCGCGCGAGCGATGACCGCTGACGCGCCGCCCATGTACTCGACGAACTTCGCGGCGGCGCGCGCCGGCGGCAGCGGGTGGAGGTTGCAGGGGTTGCCGTCGTACCAGGAGAGATAGCGCTGGTAGACCGCCTTCACGTTGTGGCTGACCGAGCCGTAATAGCCGCGCACCGTCCAGCGCTCGGCCAGTCCCGGCGGCAGGTCGATCGCCTCGGCGATTTCGGCCGGACGCCAACCCTTGTTCATCAGGCGCAGCGTCTGGTCGTGGATGTGCTTGTAGAGGTCGCGTTGCGATTCGAGATGATCGAGGACCGCCTCGCGTCCCCACACCGGCCAGTGGTGCTGGCCGATCATGATGTCGGTCTGCGGCGCATACATCGCGATGGCATCGCCGATGTACTTGGCCCAGATGCGCGGATCGCGCGCCACGGCGCCGCGCAGCGGGATGAAGTTGTGCAACAGCGGGCAGGCGTTCTCCGCCATGTTGAGCACGCGGAGCTCGGGATAGAACATGTGCATCTCGGCCGGCGCCTCGGTCTCGGGCGCGAGCTGGAAGATGATGCTGATGCCGTCGATCGTGTGCTCTTCCACGGGAGCCACGATGCTCATGGTCGGCGCGATCAGGCCGGTCGAGCCGCGGGCGATGCCCTTGCCCAGGCCGGCATCGACCTGGCCGCGCGGGCCGCGCGGCAGCATGCTGCCGAACTGGAACTGTGCGCGCCGCGCCATCGGCATGCCGGCCAGCACGTTCTCGCCCGACACCGCCTCCATGAATCCGTCGGGCGCGATCACGGCGACCCTGCCCGCCTTGACGTCGGCCTCGTCGATCACACCGCGTACGCCGCCGTAGTGGTCGACGTGGCTGTGGGTGTAGATCACCGCCACGACCGGCTTCTTCGGCCGATGCGCGTGGTAGTGCGCCAGCGCCGCGCGGGCGACCTCGGCGGTGGTGAGCGGATCGATCAGGATCAGGCCCGTGTCGCCCTCGATCACCGTCATGTTGGCGATGTCGAAGCCGCGCAGCTGGTAGAGCCGGTCGGTGACCTTGAACAGGCCGTTGGCGAGGTTGAGCCGCGCCATGCGCCACAGGCTGGGATTGACCGTGGCCGGCGCCAGCTCGCCGTCGATGAAGGCGTACTCGCCGAGGTTCCACAGCACCGTGCCGCTGCCCGACTTCACCATGCCGTCGGGCACCGACGCGATCAGGCCGCGGCTCGCCGCCTCGAAGTCGCCCTGCTCGGCGAAGGGGAGCTTGGCGGCCATCGCCGCGTTGGCGGCCCTGGTGGCGGGCTCGGCGTCGCGGGCGACGTCGAGATGCGATGCCGGAACCGGAACGGCCGAAGCGGTCGCCATTTCTCTCTTCCCCCAATAGGCGTGACGGCGCACTTTGCGGGTCCGCCATGGCCGCGCGCAAGCTCTCCCTCGCCGCCATCCGCCGGACGGTTTCCGCGCTGCCCGGCGTCGAGGAAGGCACGTCCTACGGCACGCCGGCCTGGCGCCACAAAGGCAAGCTGCTGGCGCGCCTGCACCAGGACGGCCGGTCGATCGTGCTCAAGGTCGGCGACGAGACGCGCGACCACCTGCTGCAGGCCGATCCCGAGACCTTCTTCATCACCGACCACTACATCGGTTATCCGATGGTGCTGGCGTGGCTCGACAGGCTGAGTGCGGCCGATCTGAAGAAGCTGTTGTTACGTGCAATCGAAACAACGCATCGCTAAGCGGGGATGAAATCAGGACGCGATATCCCGGGCATGCAGTCATACGCCCTGGCAATGGTCTGCTCCGGCGTTTGCGCCACGCCGCTGTCGAAATAGATGGCCTTGAGCCACAGCGCCGTTTCGATCATTCTTCCTCCCTGATAAAACGTGGGAAGCAAGTTCGCGGTCAACATCGCCTTGCCCCGAGCAACGAACTCGGCGTCGCGACTTCCGCCGTCCACGAGGTGCCGACAGGCCCAATGGCCGAACCGCACGGGTGATGTCGCGGGACCCATTGGCAACGTCGCTCCAGCAGCATCATATATTTTAAGACCAATCAAAGGCGCATCGGCTGCAAGCGCTGTTGCGAGGTGGATGCTCATGAAATTGCGCCGAGTGGCCCGCGCCCGATCCGACAATGCTGGGCTCGCCAGCTCCAGAAGCTGCCAATCTGCGGCAGCGGCGGCCGTGAGGGAGGCGAACGCCCGATCGCCTCGGCCGAGCCACTGGCACACCCCAAGCGCCTTCCGCCAATCGTACAGTGATTCCCACCAGCCTTCGCTTGTGAATCCTCGCTGTAGATAGATGGCACGATCAGGCTCGGGAGTGCTCTCCATCCATGCGAGGTGCTTGTCCGTCGTCGCCCTGAGTTCATTCCAAAGGCCGACAAAGTAGCCACTTACCAAGTCGGTCACGAGCCCGCCGGCATGTCCGCTGTGAGAAATGTGCGTGAGGCCCGGCAACTCTTGCTCAAGCACACGCGGTTCATCGTCGATGGTATGTTGAAGGCGCATCTCCAGCCAAAAGTCACGCTCGTCTACCGGATCGAATGGAAGCATCGCTTCACCTCCGCGGCCCTGTTGAAACACGATTGCGGACAGATTCGAAGTAGCCGTCGTAGGCATTGCCGGTGCCGACGGTGCAAATGTTGTAGTTGCCGTCCTTCAATTCCTGCAGCGCTCTGGCACCAGAATCTGGCGCTATGGCGCGCGAGCGGATGGCGTTCCACACATAAATTTTTACGTCCTCTGGTTGGAGGGACGCAGAACTGGCCATGCTCGGCCCGAGCCGCCGCTTCGCCATGCGCGAACGAGAGTCCCATTCCATGAAGCGATTGTCGGGACCAATCGTCAGGACATCCGGACCCTGATCTCCGGCCGGATTGCCATAGTGAACGAACTTCTCGTAAGGAACGGCTTTCTCGATGCGGTTCTTGAGTTCGAGTTCCCCTTTGTAGCCGTTCCAGTGGCGCAAATAATCGGGACTGTAATCGTAGCCGCCTTTGGGCGTTGGAAAGCCCGGCGCCACACGAGTACCAACGTTGGTCTCGATGCCTCCGCGACCGTCGTACTGTCCAGACGGTGCTGATTGTCCTGGCATCGCCCTGACAGCGCGGCACGCCAGCAAGCGCTCCTCTTCAGGATCGCGTTGCTTCGCCTCTTCAAGGACCTTGACGTCTATCCGGCTTGGCGCCAAGGATCGCGCCGCCGGAGGGTTGCCAATGCCGGGCTTGTTGGCTTCCTTCGCGCCGGAGCCGGTATTGGCCGGTGGCGGTCGCTGTGGCTCGCCGTCCTTCGGCGATTGCGCCATCGCGCTGGCACCAGCGTCCTTCGATTCTACCGCCGCACTCCGTCCAAGCGCTCGATTGAGTTGCTCATGATTGATGACAGTGTTGACGCTGCCGTCCCTACCTACGTGTCGCCAGGCTTCGACGGGCAGGGTCTCCCATTTCGCCCCGATGCCGGTGCCGAAGAAGCCGTTGTCGACCCGTCGCTCGATTTCCACGGTCCGCTGCCCAGGCCGGACGCGGGCGCGAAGGCCATCGCCAAGCTCGGTGGTCTCCGGCTGCGTGTTGGTTGGAATGAATAGGAGGGGCAATGCGGCAACGGCAGCAGATCCTGCGCCCGCCACGGCGGGAGCAGCGCGCGCAGCAAGCGCCGGAAGATCGACCGCCCCGCCGGCGCTCGCGGGAAGGGCGATGGACGCGGCCGAAGTGGTCGACAGCGGTGCACCAGCTGGCGGGGATGGCACGACATCCGAGGAAGTCACGCCATTGCTCCCGGCGATCTCGTTCAGCGGCTCTTGCGGTTCAAGGGGGGCGAACGCTCCCGCCATCAGCCTGACCTTGCCGCCCTGCTCGTCCGTCCGCACCGAACCGTCTGGATTCAGTCGAAAGCCCGGAACCTCATCGGTCGGCGCGCGAAGCCAAGGCCAGTGTGGCTCGGATCCGCCCTCGAAGGTCGTGTTGGGGCCGGTTGACCGCCCCCACCAGGGATATGATGCGGCTTCTGCGGCGGGCGGGGCGTTGTCCGGCGCGGGCTGAGCCGTGGGTGTCGCGGGCGGCTGCCACCCAGCCAGACCAAGTACGCCGTCGGGCGCAACATCGACCGGGCGCACCCGAAAACCGGGCAGATCTTCCGGCGGCGGGCGGAAACGTAGCCACGGCGACGGAGGATCGAACCCGAAATTGGGCGCTCCGGCTTCTGCGGCGGGCGGGGCGTTGTCCAGCGCGGGCTGAGCCGTGGGTGTCGCGGGCGGCTGCCACCCAGCCAGACCAGGTACGCCGTCGGGCGCAACATCGACCGGGCGCACCCGAAAACCGGGCAGATCTTCCGGCGGCGGGCGGAAACGTAGCCACGGCGACGGAGGATCGAACCCGAAATTGGACATGAACGCTCTCCTTGAAGTGGCGCTGACTGGACCGGCGCCTCAGATATACAACTATAGTGCTTCATTGTCAATCAATATAGTTATTCAATCGGCACAACGGACTCCTCTGCGAGGGAGACGACTCCTCATCGGAAACTGTTACAGCTTGTCAGCTTGGTCGGATTGGCGGACGAAAGAACCGGGTCAGCTTTCGACCTTGATGTTGTTGTCCTTGACCACCTTGGTCCAGCGCTCGGTCTCGAACCTCAGCTTCTCGAGATTAGCCTCGGGCGTGCTGCCGGTGGTGAAGTAGCCGAGGTCGGCAAACTTCTTCTTCACCTCGGGATCGGCGATGATCTGGCGGATCAGCGCGTTCAGCCGGTCGACGACCGGCCGCGGCACGCCGGCCGGGGCCACCACGCCGAAGAACACCGCACTCACCATGTCCGGCATGCCGAGCTCGCCCACCGTCGGCACGTCGGGGCAAACCGGGGAGCGTTCTGTCGAGGCGACGACCAGGCCCTTCATGCGCCCGGCCTCAACGTGGTTGCCGGTCGGCAGCACGACGTCGCAAATCATCGGCACATGGCCCGCCAGCACGTCGCGAATGGCGTCGGCGGCGCCCTTGTAGGCCACGACCTCCATGTTGAGCTTGTTGCGGGTCTTGAACAGCTCCATCCAGAGATGCGGCTGGTTGCCGATACCCGAGGTGGCAAAGCGCACCTTGCGGCTGCTTGTTCCCCCAGTCGGCGAACTCGGCCCAGCTCTTTGCCGGCACGTCGTTGTTGTAGGCGACTAGGTCGGGGATGTCGGCCAGCGTCGAGATCGGCTGGAAGTCCTTCAAGGGCTCGTAGGGCTGCTTCAAGCCGAGCGCGGGGTCGACCGCATCGAGATCAACGAGGCCTTCAGGGCAAAAGGCGGTTGCGGAGGCCGGGGCCGCCCCCGGTTACTCGGCGGGCTTCAGCGTCGCCTTGCCCATCTCGTGCTCGGCCGGCAGCAGCGCGATGGCGCAGAAGCCCAGGAACGCACAGCCCGCCAGCACCATCAGCAGCACCGGGAAGCCGGCCGCCTTCACCACGGGTCCGATCAACGCCACGACGACGGAGCTGACGCCGAAGCCGATGGCGAGCCGGGCACCGGTGACGCGGCTGCGCATGCGGTCGTCGATGTACTTCACGATCATGGCGTCGGTGAACGGGATGGCGCCGAACACCAGCAGCATGAAGCCGATCGCCGTGACGAACAGCGCCCAGTCCTCGACCTGCGAGGCGATCAGGAACAACGGCACCTGCAGGAGCACGATCGGCACGTAGATGGTCTTCAGCGGAAAGCGGTCGATCAGCTTGCCGACCACGAGCTGGGCCAGCGAGGCGAGCGCGAAGATGACGAACAGCATGATGGCGAGCTCGGCCGGATCCTGCACCGCGCCCTTGACCCGCTCGCGCAAGAGCTCGCCGTTACCGTTGGTCGTGAAGTTGAAGATGATGCTGCCGGTGACCGCGGTGAAGGTCATGATGGCGAACACGCGCGCCATCACCGACGGCGGCAGGTCGTTCATCTTCTGCTTGCGCTTGGCCGGCGCCTCCTGCTCGCGCGGCACCAGGGCGACGAAGGCAACGGCGGACACCAGGCAGATCACGCCCGGGATGACGAAGGCCATCTGCCAGCCGAAGCGCTGGGCGATGTAGACCGAGACGCCGGCGGCGATGGCGATGCCCATGTTGCCGGCAAGCCCGTTCACGCCGATGGTGAAGCCGTAGTTCTTGGCCTTCTGCACCAGCATCGGGATGCCGACCGGATGGTAGATCGAGGCGAAGGCGCCCATCAGGGTCAATGCCGCGCCGATCTGCCATTTGTTGCTGCAGAGCGCGATGACCAGCGCCGACACGCCCATGCCGGCGAAGAAGATCACCATCATGATCCAGCGCCCCCACAGGTCGCCCAACCGGCCGCTCACGATCGAGCCCACGCCGAACATGAGCAGCGCGCCGTAGTTGAACGGCGTCAGCTCGGTCCATTCGACACCCCACACGCCCGCGATCACGCCCCAGGTGTAGGCGAACACCACGATGATCCAATGATCCATGGCGTGGCCGATGTTGAGCAGGATCGCGGTCGGACTGGTGTGACTCATACGCATTTCCTCCGGCCGTCAGACTAGGCATGGCGGGCCTGTCTGTCTTGCGTTAGACTGCCAACTTATGTCGCAAAAAAGACAAAGCACTCCCGAACGGTCCACGGACCCGCTCGACTATCAGCGCGTGCCACGGGCGGTGGCGGCCATGCCCAAGGACTTCGCCTCGGGCTTCGAGGTGCTGCCGCACATCCATGAGCGCGCCCAGCTCATCTACGCCACGGCGGGCACGATGCGCGTCTCGACCGACGACGGCATGTGGATGGTGCCGCCGCAGCGCGCGCTCTGGATGCCGGCGGGCGTGCGCCACAGCATCGTCATGCTGAGCGACCTAACCATGCGCACGCTCTACCTGCGCGAGGACGCGGCCGCGTTCATGCCCGAGGTCTGCCGCGTGCTGCCGGTCTCGCCGCTGCTGCGCGAGCTGATCGTGCGCGCGACCGAGCTGCCCTTGAACTACGACGAGGACGGGCCGGCTGGCCACGTCGTGGCCCTGATCATCGCCGAACTGCGTGGCCTGCAGTCCCTGCCCCTGCAGCTGCCGATGCCGAGCGATCCCAGGCTGCGCGCCCTTTGCCAGACGTTGCTCGATGCGCCGGGCGACCAGCGCACGCTGGACGAATGGGCAGCGACGCTCAACGCCAGCGCCCGCACCCTGGCGCGGCACTTCCAGGGCGAGACCGGCCTTTCCTTCGGTGCCTGGCGCCAGCAGGCGCGGGTGCTCGAGGCGATGGGGCGGCTGGGAAATGGCGCCCCAGTGACGCAGGTGGCTATCGATCTGGGCTACGACAGCGTTAGTGCTTTCAGTGCGATGTTCCGGCGGGCCGCCGGCGCTTCGCCGAGTGCATATCGCAATCGTCCGTGAAAGGCCATGCGGGAGCTGTGGATTTGTTGTTTCGTACCAAGCGGTTGGCGCACGAGGTTCTTGACGTCATCATCCCGAATCTACCCAATGCGCGACCCTTTTGGGCTATGCTCTGAACTGTCATTTACCCGGCACCCCCTTGGCGCCTGGAGTTTCCGTTGAAGCCGACCGACATCAAGAATCCGGACTACTTTCACAAGGTCGTCGACTGTCAGTGGGCCTGCCCTGCCCATACCCCGGTCCCCGAGTACATCCGCCTGATCGCCCATGGGCGGTACTCCGACGCGTACATGATCAACTGGGAGTCCAACGTCTTCCCCGGGATCCTCGGCCGGACGTGCGACAGACCGTGTGAACCGGCGTGCCGACGCAGCCGCGTCGAGGACGAGCACCTGGTCAAGGGCAAGAAGGAGCCGGTCGCGATCTGCCGTCTCAAGCGCGTCGCCGCCGACTACAAGGACGACGAGGGCATCAAGGCTGCGATGCCCAAGGCGCCGGCCAAGAACGGCAAGCGCATCGCCTGCATCGGCGGCGGCCCCGCCTCGCTCACCGTGGCGCGCGACCTCGCGGTGCTGGGCTACGAGATCGTGATCTACGACCAGGATCCCAAGCTCGGCGGCTTCATCCGCACCCAGATCCCGCACTTCCGTCTTCCGGAGTCGGTGATCGACGAGGAAGTGGGCTACATCACCGGCATCGGCAACATCGAGTTCCGCCACAAGAAGGTCGATTCGATGAAGGCGGTGCTGGCGGAAGGCTACGACGCGGTGTTCGTCGGCTCGGGCGCGCCGCGTGGCCGCGACCTCGACGTGCCGGGCCGCAAGGAAGCGGCCAACAACATCCATATCGGGCTGGACTGGCTGTCGTCGGTCTCGTTCGGCCACATCAGCAAGGTCGGCAAGCGCGTGATCGTGCTGGGCGGCGGCAACACGGCGATGGATTGCTGCCGCACCGCGCGCCGCCTCGGCGGCGAGGACGTCAAGGTGATCGTCCGCTCGGGCTTCGACGAGATGAAGGCGTCGCCCTGGGAGAAGGAAGACGCGATGGGCGAGGACATCCCCATCCTCAACATGCTGGTGCCGAAGGAAGTCACCCACAAGGACGGCAAGATCGCCGGCGTGCTGTTCGAGAAGGTCAAGGCCGAATACGACGCCAAGGGCCGCCGCTCGCTGATCCCGTCGGGCGAGCCCGACGAGCACTTCGAATGCGACGACGTGCTGGTGGCGATCGGCCAGGAGAACGCCTTCCCCTGGATCGAGAAGGACGCCGGCATCGAGTTCGACCGGTGGGGCCTGCCCAAGCTCAACGAGGCGACCCTGCAGAGCACCCAGGCCAAGGTGTTCTTCGGCGGCGACGCAGCCTTCGGGCCCAAGAACATCATCTGGGCGGCCGCGCACGGCCACGATGCCGCGATCTCCATCCACAAGATGCTGATCGGCGAGGACCCCGACGAGCGGCCGGCGCCGGGCGTCAACATCGTCAGCCAGAAGATGGGCATCCACGAGTGGAGCTACGACAACGCCCCGACCATCGACCACCGCTTCAAGGTCCCGCACCGCGCCAAGGCCGAAGCGCTGAAGGACATCATGGCCGAGGTCGAATTGGGCTTCGATCCCAAGCTCGCCTTCGACGAGGCCCAGCGCTGCCTGAACTGCGACATCCAGACGGTGTTCACCGGCACGCTCTGCATCGAGTGCGACGCCTGCGTCGACATCTGCCCGATGGACTGCATCACCTTCACCGACAACGGGGAGGAGAAGGACATCCGGCTGCGGCTGAACGCGCCGGCGGTCAACCCGACCCAGGACCTTTATATCGGCAACGACCTCAAGACCGGCCGCGTCATGGTCAAGGACGAGGACGTCTGCCTGCATTGCGGGTTGTGCGCCGAGCGCTGCCCGACCGGCGCGTGGGACATGCGCAAGTACTACATGGAAATGGCCCAAGCGGAGCACGCATGCCGCAAGCACTAGAACACTTCCTCCCCAGCGAAGCTGGGGAGGTGTCGGCGTCTTACGCCGACGGAGGGGTCATGAGCACCCGTACTGCTGCTCATGACCCCTCCGCCCGCTACGCGGGCACCTCCCCTTCGCGGCGTCCGCGAAGGGGAGGTAGGTCGTGAAAGCACTGGCCGCCGTCAACGACTTCGTCGTCAAGTTCGCGAACGTCAACGGTTCCGGATCGGCTTCCGCCAACGAGTTGTTCGCCCGTTCGATCCTGCGCATGGGCGTGCCGGTCAGCCCGCGCAACATCTTCCCGTCGAACATCCAGGGCCTGCCGACCTGGTACGAGGTGCGGGTCACCGAGAAGGGTTATCTCGGCCGGCGCGGCGGCGTCGACATGATGGTGGCCATGAACCCGCAGACCTGGGCGGAGGACGTCCAGGAGATCGAGCCCGGCGGCTACCTGTTCTACGACAGCACCAAGCCGATGCCGTCATCGGCTTTCCGCGAGGACATCAACATTGTCGGCGTGCCGCTGACGGCCATCACCAACGCCACCTACACCGACGCCCGTCAGCGGCAGCTCTTCAAGAACATCATCTATGTCGGCGCGCTGTCGATCCTGCTCGACATCGATCCCGAGGAGATCAAGAAGCTGTTCGGCGAGCAGTTCAGGGGCAAGGAGAAGCTTCTGGACTCCAACGTCAAGGCGCTCAACCTCGGCCGCGACTGGGCCACCCAGCACCTCGACCCGGGCCTGGTGAAGCTCAAGGTGCGGCGCGCCAACAGCGTCGGCAATCGCATCTTCGTCGAAGGCAACAACGCCGCCGCGTTGGGCGCGGTCTATGGCGGCGCAACGGTGTGCGCCTGGTATCCCATCACGCCCTCCTCCTCGCTGGCCGAGGCCTTCCAGGCGCACTGCAAGCGGCTGCGCCACGACAAGGAGAGCGGCAAGGCCAAGTACGCCATCGTCCAGGCCGAGGACGAGCTCGCCTCGATCGGCATCGTGATCGGCGCCGGCTGGAACGGCTCGCGCGCCTTCACCAGCACCTCGGGTCCGGGCATCTCGCTGATGACCGAGTTCATCGGACTCGCCTCCTTCGCCGAAGTCCCGGCGGTGATCGTGAACGTGCAGCGCGGTGGTCCGTCGACCGGCATGCCGACGCGCACCCAGCAATCCGACCTGCTCAGCTGCGCCTACGCCTCCAACGGCGACACCAAGCACGTCCTGCTGTTCCCCGAAGATCCCAGGGAGTGCTTCGACTTCACCGCCGACGCGCTCGACCTCGCCGACCGCCTGCAGACGCCGGTGTTCGTCATGACCGACCTCGACATCGGCATGAACCACCGCCTGTGCGAGCCCTTCGTGTGGGACGACAAGCGCGCCTTTGATCGCGGCAAGGTCATGACGGCGGCCGACCTCGACGCCGGCAAGACCTTCGGCCGCTATCTCGACGTCGACGGCGACGGCATCCCCTTCCGCACGTATCCCGCCACGCATCCGACCAAGGGCTCGTACTTCACGCGCGGCACGACCAAGGACGAGTTCGCGCGCTACTCCGAGGAAGGCGCCGTCTACGTGCGCAACATGGAGCGGCTGCAGAAGAAGTTCGACACGGCGCGCAAGATCGCGCCGCAGCCGCTGCGCTATTCCTCGCCCAAGGCGACGCGCTACGGCGTGATCTACTTCGGCTCGACCAGCCCGGCGATGGCCGAGGCCCTGGATCATCTCGAGGAGGCCGGCAGCCACGTCAACGCGCTGCGCGTGCGCGCCTTCCCGTTCGCCCAGTCGGTCGAGGACTTCATCCACGAGCACGACAAGGTGTTCGTGGTCGAGCAGAACCGCGACGGCCAGCTCCGTTCCATGATCATGAACGAGTTCACGCTCGACGCGCGCAAGCTCGTTCCCGTGCTGCACTACGACGGCACGCCGATCACCGCGCGCTTCATCGCGGCCGACATCGCCAAGAAGCTCGCCCAGTTCAAAGTCGTTCCGTTCGAGAAGGCGGCGTCATGACCTACATCGCCAAGCCCAAGCTGCATCATCCGTCGCTGGTCAAGAACAAGGCCGGCTACACCCGCCGCGACTATGAAGGCGCGGTCTCGACGCTGTGCGCCGGCTGCGGCCACGATTCGATCAGCGCCGCCATCATCCAGGCCTGCTACGAGCTCGATATTTTGCCGCACCAGGTCGCCAAGCTCTCCGGCATCGGCTGCTCGTCCAAGGCGCCGACCTACTTCGTGGGTGCCAGCCACGGCTTCAACACCGTGCACGGGCGCATGCCCTCGGTGATGACCGGCGCCAACCTCGCCAACCGCGACCTCATCTACATGGGCGTGTCGGGCGACGGCGACTCCGCTTCGATCGGGCTCGGCCAGTTCGCCCACATCATGCGCCGCGGCGTGAACATGACCTACATCGTCATGAACAACGGTGTGTACGGCCTGACCAAGGGCCAGTTCTCGGCGACCGCCGACAAGGGCTCCGTCAGCAAGAAGGGCGTCGCCAACTCCGACGAATCGATCGACCTCGTGTCGCTCGCCATCCTGATGGGCGCCACCTTCGTCGGCCGCTCCTTCTCCGGCGACAAGCACCAGCTCGTGCCGCTGATCAAGGCGGCGATGGCCCACAAGGGCGCGGCCTTCCTCGACGTCATCAGCCCGTGCGTGGCCTTCAACAACCATGCCGGCTCGACCAAGAGCTACGACTATGTGCGCGAGCACAACGAGGCGCTGAACCGCATCGACTTCATCGAGGGTCGCGAGGAGATCACCACCCAGTACGCCCCCGGCACCATGACGACGGTGCAGCAGCATGACGGCTCATGGCTGCGCCTGCGCAAGCTCGGCGAGGAGTACGATCCCGCCGACAAGATCGCGGCGATGAAGCGCGTGCAGGAGGGCCTGGCGGCCGGCGAGGTCGTGACCGGCCTTCTATACATCGATCCGACGCCGAAGGACCTGCATCATCACCTGAACACGGTCGAGGCGCCGCTCAATACGCTCAACACGCCCGACCTCTGCCCCGGCCCCGCGGCGCTCGACAAGATCAACGCCAGCCTGCGCTAAGCCACGATCCAACTTTTTTGGAGCTTGGCTGCGTGGTGTGACGCGCGGCATGCCTACGTCGAATGACGTGCGCGCTTCTAGCTCTAGCACGCAACGGCCACGCATCCCTGCAACTGCCAAGCTACGACGACCTCGAAGCGGGCAGGCGTCGAGGGCAATCAGCTATAGAATTGCGAACACACAGTTAGGCTGGGCATTTAGTGGCCAGGATCGCCACTGCCATCCAGAGCGTTTCGAATTATTTGCGCAAGGTCGTTCTTGCGGAAGGGCTTGTTCAACAACAAGACGCCCGCGTCAAGCCGGCCATGGTGGATGATCGCGTCTTCGGTATAGCCCGACATGAACACGACCTTCGTGGTCGGCCAACGACGCTTTACCTCGTCTGCCAGGGCCCTGCCGTTGATCGGACCAGGCATGATGACGTCGGTCAGCAGGAGATCATAGGGCTGCGACGCAGCTTCAAAGGCCGCTAGACCCGCCTCACCATCTGGCGCCTCTGATGTGACGTAGCCCAGGCTCTGCAATTGGCGTACGACCGCACCGCGAACCTGCGCATCGTCCTCAACGATGAAGATCCGTTCGTTTCCCCGTGACATTGGCGGGCCTTGCCGAGTCGCCGGCTGCTCTTCTTGGCCAACACTCCTGGGTAGGTAAAGTTTGATCGACGTCCCGCGACCGACCTCGCTGTAGATTTTTATGTGTCCCTTGGATTGCTTCACAAAGCCATAGACCATGCTCAGGCCGAGGCCGGTGCCCTTGCCGGCCGCCTTGGTGGTGAAAAACGGCTCGAACACTCGGTCCAGAAGACTGGGTGGAATGCCCTTGCCGGTGTCAGTGACGGTCAGCCTCACATAGTCGCCCACGGCGGTCTCGGCCTCTCGGGCGATGTAATCCTCGTCCAGCGTCGCATTGCCCGTCTCAATGAGCAGACGGCCGCCTTCCGGCATGGCGTCGCGGGCATTGATGCTGAGATTGACCAGGGCGGAATCGAGCTGAGCGCGGTCGATGTCGGCATCCCAAAGATCGTCGGCAAGAATGCATTCTATTTCAATCTGCTCGCCAAGCGTGCGTCGCAGCAGCTTGCCCGTCGCGACCACAAGATCGTTGATATTGGTGCGTTGCGGCCGCAGAGCTTGCTTGCGCGAGAAAGCCAGCAACTGGCGCGTCAGGTCAGTCGCTCGCTGGCTTGCTTTGTCGATCCCCCTGATCCGGTCAATCGCCTCTGGATCAAGCTTCTGGTCTTCTTCGAGGGCTTCGACGTTTGCCATGATGACCATGAGAATGTTGTTGAAGTCGTGCGCCACGCCACCCGTAAGTTGACCAACTGCTTCCATCTTCTGCGCTTGCCGCAACTGATCTGCCGTGCGCTCGTACTCGGTCATATCGCGACCAATAAAGAAATAACGGCGATCCGGTTCGGACCACACGGTCTTCCAGAGGAGTGAAACTATTTGTCCGTCCTTGTGGACATAACGGCACTTGAATTGCCGGGCGACGCTCGCACTTCTCGCCGCCTGCATTTCTTCGCGTGTCGATTCGAGGTCTTCGGGAAATATGAAGTCGTCGCCGGGGTGGCCGGTCATTTCTTCCGGCTGATAGCCGAGCACCATTGCCGAGCTCGGGCTCACCTGGAGAAACGTGCCATGGCTGTCCGTGACCAGAATGACGTCCTGCGATGTCTCGAATATGCGCTGAGTTTGGCGCTCAGCTTCCTTGCGCGCCGTGACGTCAATGATTTCTGCAAGGCGGGCGGGTTCGCCACCGAATTCGATGTCGCGAAGGAAGATCTCGACGTCCGAGATCTTCCCGTCCTTGCACAAGTGTCGCCAGTCTTTCGCGTGAAGGCGCTCGTTCTCGGGCCGTTGCAACCACTGATCCAGCCGCTCGATATCTTCCGGTGGTCTGATGTCCTTGAGCGTCATGGAGTGGAATTCCTGACGCGAGTAGCCGTACTCTAAGATGGCAGCGTCGTTAACTTCGAGAAACCTGAGGGTCTTGACGCTGTACACCCATTTCGCCAACGGCGAATTCTGGAACAGATCGCGAAAGCGCTCTTCGCTCTCGCGTAGATCGCGCGTACGTTCCTCAATGCGGCGCTCCAAGTGTTGCTGGGCAAGTTCAAGCTGGAGGGTCGTCTGGCGTCGCGCGTCCATCTCCCGGGCAAATACTTGGACCGCGCGCGCTATATTGCCCACCTGATCCGGTCTATCCTTGAAGGCAATCGGGCTAGTGAGATCGCCGCTGGCGAGAGTCAGCATCCGGTCGGTGATAGCTTCCAGCGGCTTGATGACTGCGCGGAGCGCAAGGGCGGTGGCCAGAAGGACTGCTACGAGTTGGAGCAGGCCGAGCTGTGAGGCTTCCCAGAGAAAATCACGCTGTATGGCCTCCAGACGAGAGTGGCTGAAATACAGCTCGAGTGTGCCAATCCTGCGTTCGCTATCGCCGTCTGTTAGGACAATGGGTGCTTCGCTGCGCTCCGTGAGAGTCGTCGGGATGTCGTTGGTGCCGACACTCGCGAAGACACGGCCCGTCTCGTCGAGCACGCGAACGGCCAAAAAATCCGGATCGCGGGCCAGACCTTGGAGTACAATCTCGGTGCCTTCCTTGTTGAGCTTCCATAACGCATCACTCACCGCGATTGCTTGCTGGCTGCTCGCCTCTTGCAGCCGCGCGTGTAGAATTTCGGTCAGGTCAGCGCGCCTCTCCTGAATCGCGAGGTAAGTGGACAGCGCGGTAACCGCCGCGAGACTGGCCCCGATCCACAGCATCGCTCGGGAGTAGAGTGTCAGAGACATCCTTCGGGGCCTCTCTGCGGGTGCGGTGCCTACTCAACGATATCAATCATCCGGATACTGATCGCCTAGAATGTCGCGGAACTGGTCCACATAGGGTTTGGCGATACGCACCAATTCGCCGCTTGTGCGGAGCTCACCGACGCACCGATCGAAATCAGCTGCGATCACCGCATCTCTAAAGTACAACCGCTGTGGTCCGCTGGCAAAAATCTTGCGAAATACGACCCGGCTCGTCGGATCGATACTGGGCTCCAGCCCGGCTCGCGCTCGGTCGCGCAGCACCATGATGAAGTTGGCCGTGATTAGTCCGTCGGCAAGGACTGCATCGGCCCGGTCCGCGAACAGAGGCCGAAGCTGGTCGAAACGATCGGCCCGCATGCCGAAGCTCTTGAATTGCGGCACCAGCGCTTCGATGCCGAGAATCTTGTCCGCTGCCGGAAACGCCAGTACCCGCATGCCTTTCAGCTGGTCCACGGACGCGATCGCCTCGAGGCCGCCAGCGCCGCGCACGGTTGCGCCGTCCTGAAGACGCATGAAGGGCTTGGTCGAGTAGCCGGGAAACGTCTGGTCCGCCTCCGCGGTGGCCAGACCGTCGAACGACGTCTGGTCGGCGTAGTCCTTCCAATGGCGGCCGAAGGGAACGACCGTGAAGCGGACCCGGTGCCCGCATCTCTCCAGGGCCGCCCGAACGACGTCGGCGATGCGACCGTGACCACTCTTGTCGAAGTGCGGGGGAATTTCCGGCGCAATCATGTGGACCTCGCGTGCTTCGGCCCGGGCCACTCCAATGACGGCGAGGAACATGGCGGCCAGCAAGAGGATAATCCGGGTCTTCATTTGAATCGCTCCACTGTCATCGTTAGCATGAGCCTTAGATCGCTTCCTGGGGCAGGCCGCGCTGCTACTAGGAGATCGAGCCCTCGATTTTGCTCAACGATTTCCACTGTCTCGTTTGCAGCGATCGCGCTTGTACCCGCGTCGGCGCAGCTCGTCCCGACACTAGAGTTGCCGGAAATGTCACGGTGAGGCCGGACCACTTGGGTGCACCCGGTCGTGGTCGAGGAGCTGCCGGTGAACGTGATGTCGGAAGCCGGCATGTAAATCGCATCCTGTAGCGTGAATCCGAAGTTTCCACAGATGGGCTAGGTGACGCCGACGGAGGTTCGACTGCCGAAAACCAGAATACCGGAAAGTGACCGCTAGAGCACATTCCGTTCGGCTGGAATCAGCCGAACGGAATGTGCCCGTTG
>WHTW01000137.1 GCA_009377525.1 Rhodospirillales bacterium | reverse complement strand
GCCTCAACCCACTGGCGACAAACGAAATAGCGTGCGGCGCCATCAGGAACTTCAGTTTAGGCGCGGCCCGGCTGCAGATAGCCCACGAGCAGCCGCGTGACCTCGTCGATGAACCGGTCCCGGTCGCCGTCCAGGGCATCGGGCTTGTTGATGATGAACTCATGGGTCAGGGCCTCGACGGTGGTCACGCAGATGAAGGTCGCGGAATCGAGGTCCCGGACCGAGATCTCGCTTCGGCGTTCTTCCGCGTAGGCCCTGACCAACAGGAAGGTTTCCCGCTGGAGGTCTTCTATCTTGGCAAGCTGACCCATGCGCGGAACCTGTTCGGCGAAGATGCGATGCAAGGCCGAATCGACCAGATGGGCATCGACCGTCGCCCTCACCAGCCCACGCATCGCTGCTGCAAGGTCGAGCGACGCCACTTCCTTCAGGGCATCGCGCAGCAGCTCGAGCATTTCCCGGTTGTGGCGCTCGACGAGCGCTGCCACGAGCGCCTCCTTGTTGGGGAAGTACTGGTAGAGCGAGCCGACGCTCACGCCGGCCGTCGCGGCGATCCGGTTGGTGCTGGCGCGGTCGTATCCCTCCCTCGTGAGAACGCGAGCGGTTGCGTCCAGCAGCGCCTCCACTGTCGCCAGGGATCGCTTCTGGGATGCTGATTTTCGCGGGTTCGTCGGGATTGCGCGCGCCATCGAACGTCGTCTTGCCAATGCGAGCAGACAATGTGAGTCATAGCTCGCAAATTCCCGTCGTGCAACGCCCCTCCCCCTTCTCACACAAGGACGAAAGGCACTGCGATGTTCACCCTCCCTTACCGCACCTTGATCCACTACAAGCGTTGGGCAACCGACGGCCTGAATTCAGTCATTGCCGAGACTCTCGACCGCATTGCCGCAGACGAACGGATCCTGGTCCTGCGGCTGGTCGACCACATCCAGGCGGTCGACGAGATCTTCCGCCATAACCTTGAAGCGCGCCCGCACGGTTACCGGGCGCCGGGCTCGGCCGAGCTGCCGTCCTTCGACGTGCTGGCGAGCAAGGGCCGCGCGACCGCGGACTGGTATGCCGACTATGCCGATGCCCTCCTGCCGGACGAGGTGGACGAGGCGCTCGCGTTCTCCTTCGCCAGCGGCGAGCCTGCTCGCATGACGCGCGGCGAGATCCTGCTGCACGTCGC
This sequence comes from Rhodospirillales bacterium, assembly GCA_009377525.1. Lineage (GTDB taxonomy): Bacteria > Pseudomonadota > Alphaproteobacteria > Reyranellales > Reyranellaceae > Reyranella. The sequence goes on along the minus strand of WHTW01000137.1, from coordinate 18,844 downwards.
CATGCACGCCGCCGGCCATCGCGGTCAGATCGCGCTCCTGCTGCAGAAGAACGGCATCCAGCCCTGGCCGGACCGGCTCACGGACTTCCTGAGGGCCGAGGATGCCGGCCCGCAACGACGGCCGGCGCTTGCGGAGGTCACGGCATGACGAAGCGATTGTCGCTGGAGCGTTTCCCGCTCCATCTCGGCCTCGGCTCCCGCGCGGTGCCGCAGCCTGAATTCACCGGCATGGAATGGTTCGCCGACTATGTCGAACGCAACGCCGCCGACGGCCGCGAAGCACGGCTCGTCTCGCTGTACAGCTTCAGCGAGAGCTGGACGAGCTGGGAGCGCCATCCGCTGGGCGACGAGGCGGTGATCTGCACGGCGGGGGAGATCACGCTGATCCAGGAGTTGCCCGACGGAACGACGGAGAGCGTGGCGCTGCGCGCTGGCGACTATGCGATCAACCCGCGCGGCGTCTGGCACACGGCGGATGTCGCCGGCCGCGCCACCGCGCTGTTCATCACGGCGGGCGTGGGAACGGAGCACCGTCTGCGTTGAAGTATCCTGCCAAAGGTGCATTTCCGATCTGATTGAATCGCGAGCGGTTCAACCGGCTCGGAAATCGCTCTATCATTCGTAGCGAACCCCGGGAGATCCTCCGTGCTCACCGTCACTCGCGACATGATCCTGCCGACCACCGTCACCGGCTCCTATCCGCGCCCGCTGTGGTTCGACCGCAGCTTGGCCGGACGATCGTTCAAGTCGGCGCTGGGCGATTCGCTGTTTCGCGAGCAGTACCTGGACGCGGTTGCCGCGATCATCGCCGAGCAGGAAGCCGCGGGGCTCGACATCGTGACCGACGGCGACAGCCGCTTCGATCTCACCGTCGGCGGCAAGTCGTGGTTCTTCTATCCCATCGAACGTCTCGGCGGCATCGACGGCCATCGCGACACCTCGCGCGGATGGATGTCGCGCCATGGCCTGCGGCCCGGAAAGATCCTGTGGGAGGTACAGGAGGCCTATCAGCCCGGCGTGGTGCGCAAGAAGCTCACGCGCGGCCCGCTGGAATACACCGAGCTGTGGAAGGTGGCGCAGCGCCTGACCGACCGGCCGCTGAAGTTCGGCGCCATCTGCGCCCCCGCCCTCGCCTCGATGCTGTGGAACGAGTTCTATGCCGACGACAAGGCGATGATCCTCGATCTCTGCGACATCATGAACGCGGAGTTCCGTGACCTGGCCGACGCCGGCTGCCCGCTGATCCAGGTCGAGGAGCCGCCGCATCACAGCCGCGCCCTGCAAGAGGGCAGCACGGATGCCGATCTCGAGTTCCAGACCGAGGCCTTCAACCGCCAGCTCCACGACGTGAACGCGGAGATCTGGGTGCATACCTGCTGGGGTAATCCCAACCAGCAGCGCGTGCACTGGAAAGTGCCGAGCTACGAGCGCGGCCTGCCGCACCTGCTGCGGCTCAATTGCGATGTCCTGACCGTCGAATGTGCGAGCTCCGACGGGCAGGACCTGCCGCTCTTCAAGCACATCAAGACCGACAAGAAGATCGCCATCGGCGTGGTCAACCACTGCAACACGGTGGTGGAACCGGCCGAACACGTGGCGGCGCTGATCCGCAAGGCGCTGGAATACATTCCCAAGGAGCAGTTGATCATCAGCACCGATTGCGGCTTCGGCCGCGAGGGCCTGTCGCGGCGTATCGCGTTCTACAAGTGCGTGGCCCTGGTCGAGGGCACCAATATCGTCCGCCGCGAGCTCGGCCTGCCGGAAGCGCGCGTACGGGCGGCCGATCCGAAGCTGTGGTTCGCTGGGCGTTAGCCGGGAGCGAGTGCGGCCCGGCAGCGAGCTGCTGGCGACGCGGCCCGACGATCCGCGTTGCGGTCCGATCCCCTCGCCGGCGCGCCGAAACCTACCGAGCGGCGGGCGGCCCGTGCGGCTATCGCCTGTTCCAACGCCACTGCGCCGTGCCCGTTGTGCCGATCCGCAGCCGATAGAGTGACGTGGATGCCGTCACGTAGAGGCTGCGCAGGTCATCGTCGCCGAAGCAGAAATTGGCGGTGTATTCGGGCATCCGTATGACGCCGAGGCAGGCCGCATCGGGCGCAAACACGTGAATGCCACCCGGCCCGCAGCAATAGATGTTGCCGGCACTGTCGATCTTCATCCCATCGGGCGCTCCGGCACCTTCTCCTCTCGTCTCCGCCCAGACCCGACCGTTCGCCAGGCTGCCGTCCTCGAGGACGTCGAACCGACGGATGTGCTGGCGATCCGTGTCGTTGACATAGAGTTGCTTCTCGTCGCGGGAGAAGCAGAGCCCATTGGGCTGGCCAAAGTCGTCGACCAGCAGGGAGAGCGACCCGCCGCCGGGCGCAACGCGATAGACGCCGCGAAAATCGAGCTGCGAGGGCCGCGGATTGCCATAGTACTTGTTGCGCCCGTAGGTCGGATCGCTGAAGTAGATGGCGCCGTCGGACTTCACCACCACGTCGTTGGGGCTGTTGAGTTCCTTGCCCGCGTGGCGGCTCGCCAGCACCGTGATGTCGCCGTTGGCCTCCGTCCGCGTCAGCCGGCTCGTCGCATGCTCGCAGACGATCAGGCGGCCCTCGCGATCCCAGGCGAGCCCATTGGACTGGGCGCAGGGCTTGCGGAATGTCGCCACACCGTCCCTGGCGCTCCATTTGCGCAGGTGATCGCCCGGCATGTCGCTGAACAGCAGGTAGCGGTCCCGCGCGTGCCACAACGGCCCTTCGGTGAACTGGAAGCCCGAGGCGAGCTTCTCGAAGGCGACCGTCCTGCCGACGACCGACGCAAGCCGCGGATCGCGGATCTCGACGGTGTCGCTCAAGTCGCGGCCCGCTTCTTGATCTCGCCGACGCGCTCGGCGCCGACGAACCAGTCGTCCTCGGTCACGTCCTCGAACACCACTCGTACAGCCAATTCCGGTTGATCCCGATCGACCGGGCGACCGTCGAAACCGCCTCCCCGCCGGCGACATGAGCCACCGCCGCGCGCTTCTGCGCCTCCGACAAATATCGACATGCTTTCGTCATACAGTTCCTCTCTACGAGAACCTGCCCGCATTTTTGCTGTCTCACTCACGGGGTGCAGTCCAAGTCGAATTTCCGCAATTAGCGCAATTTTCGCAACCGGTCTCTAGATCGCCCTGTCGCTCGGGCCGCCTTCCGAGTTCGGACAGTTACGCCAGTTTCGCTACCGGAATCGCCCGCGTCGGACAGCTGGAGCGGCGAGCCCGTCCCGACCGGATGCACGCGGCCGGACGGGCCGCGCGGTGTCCGCCGCACCTTTTGGTCTCGGATCGACGATGCATAAAGCGGCACCACGGAGAAGCAACGCAACTAGCCGATATTATAACTCAAGTGGGCTGATGTCAAGAACTGTGGTCAGGATCGCTAATTTCGTTTTCGCGACTTTTTGGGCTCCGTAGAGGGCCATGTCTGGCGGGTCGAACCGGCGATCACACCATCCGTTGTGTCGCTGCGCCCGAATGCCAGCAATGCTTTCAACGCCGACACTTCATCGCGATCGTCATGCCCGCAACGCCGGTATCCCCTGACAGCACGACTAACAACGTCTCACAACGGCTAGCGGGTGTTTCCTGCGGCATGGGCGTAGTCCTTGGGCAGGACCTGGCGTCGCACCCGGCGCACGCCCAGGACGTCCGGCTGGGCGACATCGGGCGCACCCATCTCATGACGGAGGATCTCAGCGTCCCCGGGCGTCAGGTCGTTCAGGTGCGCGTCGATTTCCCGCCGGGCGCGGCCGCCGTCAGGCACAACCATCCGGGCGAGGAGCTCGTCTACGTCATCGAAGGCGTGCTCGAATACCGGCTGGACGGTAGACCGCCGGTGACGCTCAACGCCGGCAATGTCCGGCTCATCCCGTACGCTTAGTGCCTCAAAGGCGCTGAGTCCGGCTTGGTCACGCAACCCCAGCTTGTTCTTCAGCACGGTCGTGCCAGCGTAGCAGTACCGGTCCGCCTCAGCGTCGTAAAACTCGAGGCTCAGACCTTCTTCCCGAACTGGCGGGCGATTGCACGCCGGCGCTCTTCACCCGAAGCGCCCGCACGATCGAGATCCCTGAGCGTACGCTTCGATTCGCAATCCTGGCCATCGAATCGCGACCAAGTGTCATGCTTTCACGGATGCGGCCGTCACGCCCCTGGACCGTCAACTCGCCACCTGATCGGCGTAAGGTCCATTTCGCCGCCTCGGTCGCCTCGGCCTTCGTGCTGTAAACGCCGGAGGCGCGACCTGAGCCTTCGCGCTTGATTTGCCAGCCGCCGTCCTTGCGCACTACGTGGACGCGAGTCTGTCCTGCGGCCATCGAAGACTTGGAGATGTTGCGGCGAGTCATCAAACGAATCCTATCACAAGCAGGATCTGGCGGCACGCAAGGCGTAGGCCCCGAGCGTGGCTTTCCAAAGACCTCCTGCGCCTCTCCGGTCAGCACGCGGCTTGTCCCAGCGAGAAAGCCCCCTACTCCGGCGCCCGATCGAGGATCGCCTGCAGTGTCGTCGCACCGTGCGCATCGGGTGGCGGCGCCTGGCCGGACTCGGCGATCCGGCGGCGTTGCGCATCCTGCCAGTGGCGGCCGTCGAAGAACCGGCTGGGCTTCAGGCTGGGCCCGTCGATGTCGTCGAGGCAGCGGGCATTGACGATGATGCGGTGCGGCTGTGAACGCGGGATGTAGAAGGCGTGCATGCCGCAATGCGAGCAGAAGGTATGCTGCGCGACGCCGGTGCCGAAGGTGTAGGACTTGAGCGCGCTCTTGCCACGCAGCAGCTGGAAGGTGGCGAGGTCCGTTCCCAGGTGCAGCATGCCCTTCTTGGTGCAGATCGAGCAGCTGCAGTGGGACAAAGGTCGAGATCAACCTCGGCGCGAAACCGCACGCGGCCGCAATGGCATCCGCCTTCCCGCGTTTCCAGCATGTCCGCCTCCTCATGCCGAGCGTGCCATGGTCCACCGCGCGGCGGCAAGGCGGAGCGGTGAATCGACCTCACCCCGCAGGCAAGCGCGCCATCATGACCGAAACATCACGCGCCATCTCCAGTGCCTGCTCGATATCGAGCGACGCCGCTCGATGGAAGGTGCGCTTGGTCTGGCCGACGAATTCCGGATTCCACTTGGCGATGATCTCGGCCATTGCCAGAGCCGCCGGCAGGAGCTGGTCGTCCGGCACCACGCGATTCACGAGACCCAGCTCATAAGCCCGCTGCGGCGTGATGTTCTCACACAGCATCAACAGTTCGAACGCGATCTTGCGGCCCATCACGTGCACGGCATGCGCCGTGACCGTGGAGGCGGTCAGCCCGGCTCGCAGCTCAGGGAACCCGAAGCGCGCACTTTCGGCGGCCACGACGAGGTCGCTGCCGAGGGCCAGGCTGCAGCCCGCGCCCAGGGCATAGCCGTGCACAGCCGCGATGATCGGCTTGTCGATGCGCGCCAAGAGCTTGAACAGGTCGATGCTTTCGTCGGCATGCCGCACCAGGTGCTTGCGGTTCTCCGTCGTCAGCAGACGCGGCGAAGACGTGTCCATCCCTGGACAGAAGGCTCGTCCGGCGCCCGAGACGACCACGGCGGCAACGGAGTCGTCGTGCTGGACGGCGAGCAACGCATCGGTCAGCGCCCCTATCAGATCGGCATTGAGCGCGTTCAGCTTCTTTGGGCGGTTCAAAGTCAGAAGCCGTAGGGCGCCCCGCGTCTCGACCAGCAGTACCTCTTCCATGCATGCCTCCCTATTGCCGGCGATCATACAGCCGCGAACTCATGGCCAAGGCTGCCGATATGAGTGAAATTCCGCAGATGCCGGATTCCCGGGGCGCACCCTCAGAGATCGCCTTGCCTTGGCTGGCTGCCGGCCGCCATCATCGGGGCCAGTCGAGGAGCGGCGAGCATGCGCGCGTTGATCTGCCGCCAATGGGGCGGCATCGAGCAATTGCAGATCGGCGAGGCACCGGTGCCGCGACCCGGTCGCGGCGAGGTGCTGATCCGGGTGAAGGCGACGGCGATCAACTACGCCGACGCCATCATGGTCGACGGGCGCTACCAGACCAAGCCGGAGCTGCCGTTCAGCCCGGGGCTGGAGACCGCCGGAGTGATCGAGGCCTGCGGGCCTGACGTACACGGGCTGAAGCCCGGCGATCGGGTGATGGCGATCCTGGCCTATGGCGGCCTGGCCGAGTTTGCCGTGGCGCCAGCCGCGGAGACCTACGTCATCCCGCAGAACCTGAGCTTCGCCGAGGCCGGCGCCTTCCCTATCGCCTACATGTCCAGCCATGTGGCGTTGCGCTGGCAGGGGCGGCTGGAACCGGGCGAGACGCTCCTGGTGCTGGGCGCCGCCGGCGGCGTCGGCCTGACCGCGGTGGAGATCGGCAAGGCCATGGGCGCCCGCGTCATCGCCGCCGCCAGCACGGCGGAGAAGCTGGCCGTGGCCACGGCGCACGGCGCCGACGCCACGGTGAACTACGCCAGCGAGAAGCTGACCGAGCGGGTGATGGCGCTGACCGGCGACAAGGGCGCCGATGTCTGCTTCGATCCCGTCGGCGGCGGGCTGTTCGATGCGGCGCTGTCGGCGCTCGGCTGGGGCGGGCGCATCCTGCTGGTCGGCTTCGTCGGCGGCGTGCCGCAGATCCCGGCCAATCGTCTCCTGGTGAAGCATCGCGCCGCGCTGGGTTCGTCTCTGCGCTATTTCCGCTGGCACGCACCGGACAAGCTGGAACGTTCGGTCGCGGAGCTGCTGCGCTGGCATGGCGAAGGCAAGCTCAGGCCCTGCATCACCCACCGCCTGCCGCTGGAGCGCGCGGTCGAGGGGATCCGCCTGCTGACCGACCGCCAGGCGCACGGCAAGATCGTGGTCGAGCTGGAGCCCGCATGACGCAGATCCACCTCAGCCGGCCGGCCCGGCACGTCGCGCTGATCACCATCGACAACCCGCCGAAGATGAACGCCATGACACGGCCGATGCTGGCGGAGCTCGGCCGCCTCTGGGACGAGCTGGAGCGCGACGACAGCCGCTGCATCGTCGTCACCGGCGCGGGCGAGCGTGCCTTCTGCGTCGGCGCCGATGTCAGCGGCGATCTGTCGGCTGGGCCGGAGATGGCGCGCATGGTCAGCCACGCGCTGCTCAAGACCGACACCTACAGGAAGCCGATCGTCGCCGCGGTGAACGGCGACTGCATCGGCGGCGGCGTCGAGCTGCTGCTGTCGACCGACATCCGCGCCGCGGTGCCGAAGGCGCGCTTCGGCCTGACCGAGGTGAAGTGGTCGATCTACCCGTTCGGCGGCGCCGCCATCAAGCTGGTGCAGCAGATCGGCCATGTGCATGCCATGGATCTGCTGCTGACGGCACGGCTGATCGATGCCGGGCAGGCGGCGACGCTGGGCCTGGTCAACCGTGTGCTGCCGCCGGAGCAGCTGATGGGCTGGGCGCTGGAGACGGCGGCGATGATCGCCGGCAACAGCCCCTCGGCCGTGCAGGCGGTGAAGCGCCAGGTCAGCGGCACCATTGCTGACCATGCGCTCAGCCGCGAGGCGCTGGAGCAGGAGCTGGGCGACGCGGTACGCGCCAGTCCGGATTTTGCCGAGGGCATTGCGGCGTTCCGCGAAAAGCGCCAGCCACGGTATTGATGACGACGACCCGGCCGCAGAGCCGCACCCTCGGCGATCTTTTAGACGAGCTGGCCGCGGCGACGCCGCAGGCGCCGGCCCTGGTCAGCGGCGCCGAGCGCTTCGATTTCGCCGCGCTGAAGGCGCGGACCGACGCCTTCGCGCGCGCCCTGCTCGCTCTCGGCATCGGCCGCGGCGATCGCGTGGCACTGCTGTGCTCGAACCGCAGCGAATGGGTGGTGGTCGCGGGCGCCGCCGCCAAGCTCGGCGCGCCGCTGGTGGCCATCAGCACCTTCAGCAGCCCTCGAGAGCTCGCCTATGCACTGGAGCATTCCGGCGCCCAGGCGCTGGTCATGCTGAGCGGGTTCCGCGACCGGCATTTCCTGCAGGCGCTGGGCGAGCTCTGCCCGGAACTGGCACGCTACCCGCCCGGGGCCTTACAGAGCGCGGCGCTGCCGGCCTTGCGGACCGTCGTCGTGCTGGATGGCGATGCGTCACCCGGCACCTTCGGCCCGGCGGAGTTTTTGGCGCGCGGCAGCTGCGTCGATGCGCCGGCGCTGGCGCGAGCGCAGGCTGCGGTCGCACCGGACGACATCTGCTTCATCCTCTACACCTCGGGCTCCACCGCCGCGCCCAAGGGCGTGACGCTGGCGCATGGGCCGCTGCTCGCCAACGGCTTCGACATCGGCGAGCGGCAGCACCTGACGGCCGAGGACCGGCTGTGGCTGTCGGTGCCGCTGTTCTGGGCGTTCGGCTCGGCCAACGCGATGCCGGCGATCATGACCCATGGCGGTTGCATGGTGCTGCAGGAAGTGTTCGAGCCGGGAGCGGCGCTGGCCTTGATCGAGCGCGAGCGCTGCAGCGTGTACTACGGCATGGCCAACATGGCGCGCGCCTTGCTGGAGCATCCGGATCATCCCGGCCGCCGGCTGGGCACGATGCGCACCGGCCTCACCATCGGTCCGCCGGAGGACATCGCGCTCACCATCCAGGCGCTGGGCGCGGCACAGCTCTGCACCGTCTACGGCTCGACCGAGACCTACGGCAATTGCGCCGTCACCGACGCGCACGACCCGCTGCCGCTGCGCCTCGCCACGCAAGGCCTGCCGCTGCCGGGCATGACCGTCCGCGCCGTCGATCCGGCGACCCGGGCGCCGCTGCCGCCGGGCGAAACCGGCGAGCTGGCGGTGCGCGGCTACACCACGCCCGGCTACTTCCGCGCGCCCGAGCTCGACGCCCAGGCGTTCGACGCCGCCGGCTGGTTCCTCACCGGCGATCTCGGCTCGATCGAGCCGGATGGCCGCGTGCGCTTCCGCGGCCGGCTGAAAGAGATGATCAAGACCGGTGGCGTCAATGTCGCGCCGCTGGAGGTCGAGCATGTCCTGCTGCAGCATCCCGACATCGTGCAGGCTCATGTCGTCGGCGTGCCGGATCAGCTGAAGGGCGAAATCGTCGCCGCCGCCGTCGAGATCCGCGCCGACACCGAGCCCGACGCCGCGGCGATCAAGGCCTTCTGCCGCGAGCGGCTGGCGAGCTACAAGGTGCCGACACGGTTCGCCTTTCGCGCGGCGGGCGAATTCCCGCGCACACCGACCGGCAAGATCCACAAGCCCGGCCTGCGCCAGGAACTGGCCCAGGAACTGGCATCGGACGGCACATCATAGGCTACGACAGAGCCCGAAGGAGGAACGCATGCCCGGTCTGTACTACGATCAGTTCCATGTCGGTCAGGTGTTCAAGCACCCGATCCGCCGCACGATCACCGAGGCCGACAACGTCTGGTTCAGCGCCGTGACGCACAACCCCTCCTACCTGCATCTCGACGAGGAGTACTGCCGCAACGAGACCGAGTTCGGCCAGCGGCTGGTCAATAGCTGCTTCACGCTGGCCCTGATGGTGGGCATCTCGGTCGGCGACACCGTGCTGGGCACCGCCGTCGCCAACCTCGGCTGGGACGAGGTGCGCTTTCCCAAACCGCTGTTCCATGGCGACACCGTGCGGGTCGAATCGGAAGTGCTGGAGATGCGCGAGAGCAAGTCCCGGCCAGGTGAGGGCATCGTCATCTTCGCGCACCGCGCCTTCAACCAGAGCGGCGAGCTGGTGGCCCATTGCAAGCGCTCGTCCCTGATGAGGAAGACACCGGCGTGACACCAGCCCGAGACAAGTCTGTCTGGTTTCGCTGCAAAGCGCGTCGGCGCCAGGCCCTCATCGCGCAATGTAGGCAGAAGTGACGGCTTTGGACTAGTCTGGCGTTGGTCGCCGGAGCAGTGGCTGCTTGAGTGGAAAGATCATGACATCTCTTCGTCAGGCATGGGCCGCCTTACCGCCCAGACTAAGAATATTGGAACCAGTGCAGTTCTCTTCCGACCATTGGTCGCTTGTCGAGCGCCTGCACGCGAATTTCAATGATCGCGAAGCGCATACGCACTTGCCCCTGCCAATTGCCCGCTTTCGCGAGGCTGCAGGCAAGGAAATCCATGAGCATGCGAAGCGCTTCGACGATGTCAAAACGGTCTATGTCAATGACAGCTGGTTCGCGGAAAGATTTGTGAACGGTACGCCCGACACGATGGCGAACTATGTGCGCCTCTACAATGCCGACGTCGATGAAATGATGGGCGTGCTCGTTCCTTCAGCGCGCTATCGCAAGGCGCATTATGCGTACGGCAAGTTTACAGTTCCCGAACCGCATGGTCTGCATACTGACCATAGCGCGGAAGATCCGGATGGCGAGGGAGAACCGATCTGCATCGCCAGGATCGAAACCCTGGGCACGCACTATGTTGCCGGTGATTACAAGGCGCATGACCCTGAAACGCAAAGCATGCTCAAGGCGTTGAGATATTGGACTGCCGTTCCCGAGGGCGAGCCGGAAAACATTCTCGATGAACTGTTGAAGCGGGAGACGCTCAAGACCATTCCGGTGAACCGCGTCATGCTGATGGTCGCTGGAAACAGTTCAGAAAACTCTCAGATCACGCAGCATATCGCCGCCAGACCACCTGACGGCGGACTGCATTCGGCGTTTATCCAGAGGCAATACAAGCTCGCGTAGGACATTGTCGACCGGCCGTAAAACGAGGAAGCTCCCTCCCGGGAGGAGACGGAGCGATGACGGCACGCAGGATGCGGCTCGGCCTGTCGATACGCGGCCATGGTTACCACCCGGCCGCCTGGCGCCATCCCGACGTGCCGGCCGACGGCACGCTGCACGTCGAGCACTATGTCCGCAGCGCCCAGATCGCCGAGCGCGGCAAGCTCGACATGATCTTCTTTGCCGACGGTGCCGGCATTCGCCAGGGCGACAATCCGCGCGGCTCGCTCTGCCGGACCGGCCGGGACATGGTCGAGCTGGAACCGATGACCTTGCTGCCGGCACTGGCCATGGTCACCCAGCATGTCGGCCTGGTGACGACGGCATCGACCACCTACAACGAGCCCTACAACCTGGCGCGCAAGTTCGCCACGCTGGATCTGATCAGCAAGGGCCGCGCCGGCTGGAACGTGGTCGCGTCATGGTCGGAGCTCGAAGCCCAGAACTTCGGGCTGGAGACAACGCTGGACTACGACACGCGCTACGCCCGTTCCGCCGAGTTCGTCGAGGTGGTCAAGGGACTGTGGGACAGCTGGGACGACGGCGCCCTTCTGTTCGACAAGGCGGGCGGCCGGTATTTCGATGAAGCGAAGATGCATGTGCTGGATCACCAGGGGCGGTTCTTCAAGGTGCGCGGTCCGTTGAATGTCGCGGGCATGCCGCAGGGCCATCCGGTGATCGTGCAGGCCGGCGCCTCGGAGCAAGGGCGGGAGTTGGGTGCGGCGACCGCCGAGGTCATCTACGCGATCAGCGGCTCGCTCGACGGCGCGCGCGCCTACTACGCCGACGTGAAGGGGCGGATGGCGAAATACGGCCGCGAGCCCGACGATCTGAAGATCATGCCGGCGCTTTGTCCGGTCGTCGGCCGCACGCGCGCCGAAGCGCAGGCGAAGTACGACGAGCTGCAGGCCTTGATCGATCCGCTGGCCGGCCTCGGCTCGCTCTACAGCTCGTTCGGTGACCTGTCGGGCTATCCGCTGGACGCTCCGGTACCCGATGGCGCGCTGGGCAGCCAGGAGATGCGCAGCCTGAGCGCCCTGCTCGTCGAGCGGGTGAGACGGGAGAAGCCCACGATTCGCGAGCTGTACCTCCGTGCCGGTCTCACCGGCTCGGCGCGGATCGGCACACCCGCCGACATCGCCGATGCCATGCAGGAGTGGTTCGAGGCAGCGGCGTGCGATGGCTTCAACATCACGCCGGCCACCCTGCCCGGCGGCGGTGAGGATTTCGTCGAGATGGTCGTTCCCGAGCTGCAGCGCCGCGGGCTGTTTCGTGTCGAGTACGAAGGCAGGACCTTGCGGCAAAACCTCGGCCTGCGACCCGTGACGAGCCGCTACAGCCGGGACCGCCAAGCCGCGGAGTAAGCCATGCCAGTCATCGACGTCCAGGTTCATCCCTTCGATCGAAATCATCCAGGCCGGCCGTGGGCCGGTCCCTCGCACGGCCTCGACTCCGCCACAGGCGAGGAAATGGTCGCTGCGATGAACAGCGTCGGTGTCGACGGCGCGATCATGGTGTCGTCGTTCAGCGCCTATGAATACGATCCGAGCTACGCGCTCGAGGTCTACAACGCCTGGCCGGACAAGTTCCGGGTGGTGACGCCGGTCGACGCGACCGATCCGGCGATCGACGACGTGGTGGCGAGGTGGGCGGCGACACCGGGCGCGCGCGGCATTCGCATACGCACGGGCAAAGACCTGCCAATGGACGCCGACCAACCCGGCCTGAACCGCGCGTTCGCCGCCGCCGCCAGGCATGGCTTGCCGGTCAATCTGCTGTGCTGGGGCATCCTGGACAAAGGCCTGCCGCACATCCAGCGGCACCCCGACACGGTCATCGTGATCGACCATCTCGGCCTGCTGCAACATTTTCGCCCGCCGGTTCCCGCCGACGTCTGGGCCGATCTGCCGAAGCTGCTCGATCTGGCCCGATATCGAAACGTCAGGGTGAAGATCAGCGGCGCCTGCACGATGTCACGCCAGCCGTTCCCCTACGACGATATCTGGGAGCCGGTGCTGCGGGTCATCGATGCGTTCGGGCTGGATCGGTGCATGTGGGGCACCGACTGGACCCGGACGATCGGCATGCTGACCTATGAGCAGGGCGTCGCGCCGTTCCGTGATACCGAACGCTTGTCCGAGAGCGACAAGGCGGTGCTCATGGGAGGAACGGTGCGACAAGTCTACAAGTGGTAACCCGACCGGGGAGAGGGACAGATGAATCGTCTCGCGGGCAAAGTTGCGGTGATCACCGGCGCGGGATCCGGCATCGGCCGGGCGTCGGCCAAGCTGTTCGTCGCGGAGGGTGCCAAGGTCGTTGTGGCGGAGATCGACGCGACACTGGGCGAGGCGACCGCGCGCGAGGCCGGCGCCGGCGCCCGCTTCGTGCACACGGACGTGACCGATGAAGAGAGCGTCAGGCAGATGGTGCAACACGCCAGGGAAGCTTTCGGTCCCGTCGACGTGCTGCTGAATTGCGCCGGCGGCTCCCTCCGCGAGGACAAGCCGGTTACCGAGGTCGATCCTTCGGTCTGGGACCACACCATGAACCTCGATCTGAAGGGGCCGTTCCTGTGCTGCCGGCACGTCATCCCCGTGATGATCGAGCAGGGCAAAGGCAGCGTGGTCAACTTCTCTTCGGTGGTGGCCTTGCGCGGCAACCACATCGCTCATGTCTACGTCATGGCCAAGGGTGGCCTGATCTCTTTCACCCGGGCCCTGGCCGGCGCCTACTCGCCCAAGGGTATCCGCGTCAACGCCATCTGCCCCGGCATTGTGCTGACTGAACGGGTCAGGAGTCGCTTTACCGACGGCAACCAGATTCGCTTCGGCGGCATCGACAACATAGCCGGCCAATACCCGTTCGCTGTCGGCCAGCCGGAGGACATCGCGAACGTCGCATTGTTCCTCGCCTCCGACGAATCGCGCATGGTGAACGGCGCAGCGATCCCGGCCGAAGGCGGCTTCTCCGCTTACTAGATTGCTGATACGCTCTCACCTCGCCCTGAGGAGGCGCGAAGCGCCGTCTCGAATGCGCGCGGTAAACCGCGCGTGGGTGGGATACAGCACCGTTGTTGCCCATCCTTCGAGACGCCTGAGCGCATGTGAATGCGCGTATTCGCACGGCTCCTCAGGATGAGGTTTCCTGTGATATCGCACCTACTGCGCCGTCATGCCGCCATCGATCACCAATTCCGAGCCGGTGACCCAGGATGATTCGTCGGACGCCAGGAACAGCACGCCATTGGCGATATCCTCGGCGGTGCCGAGCCGCCCCATCGGCGTGCGATCGAGCAACGCCTGGCGCACGGCCGGATCGCTGAAGCGCTTCAGGGTCAGCGGCGTATCCGCATAGCCCGGATGCACCGAATTGATGCGGATATTCTCCTTCGCATATTGCAGCGCCGCCGACTTGGTGAAGATCGTGATGGCGCCCTTGGCGGCCGAATAGGCCGGCGAGGTGGGACTGCCGACGATGCCCATGACCGATGACGTATTGATGATCGACCCGCCGCCGCCTTTGCGCATGGCCGGGATCGCCGTACGGGTGCCGAGGAAAACCCCCTTGGCATGAACACCAAGCTCGCGTTCCCAGATGTCCACCGTGATGTCCTCGACCTTGCCGGGAAAGGAGACGCCGGCATTGTTGAACAGGATGTCCAGCCGTCCGTGCGCCGCCATCACGGCGTCTGCCACCTGGGCCCAATTCTGTTCCGATGTCACGTCGAGGTGCAGGTAACGCGCGTCATGCCCATCGGCGCGCAAGGCCGCGGCCGCGCGCTCGCCGAGTTCATCGCGGATATCGGTCAGCACCACCTTCGCGCCCTCGCGCACGAACAGATGCGCCGCCGCGCCGCCGAAGCCCATCAGCTCGCCCTTGATCGCCGCCGCCGCGCCGGTCAGCAGCGCTACCTTGCCCCGCAGTCGCATCCTGTCCTCCTCTTTCACGTTGATGGCTGAATTGCAACAGGGCCAACCTCACCCTGAGGAAGCCGCGAAGCGGCCGTCTCGAATGCGCGCGGTAAACCGCGCGTGGGTGGGAACGAGCACGATCTTTGGTGCCCATCCTTCGAGACGCGCCCTTCGGGCGCTCCTCAGGATGAGGTCATCCTTGTTTCAACCCGGCGCTGGAACACCGATGGATTTCAGCCGCGCATGGGCGCGACCGGCACGCGCCTTCAGGCCATCGAGGTAGGTGCTGACGTCGGTGCCGGGCAGGTTCAGCACCTTGCACCCGAGCCGCCAGTACTCCTCGATCTGCGCCTCGGTTTCCGCAGACCCTCGGGCAAGTTTCCCGTGCGCGTTACAGGCCTCCGCTATCCGACGCACGGCTGCCTTGAACGTCGGGTGCTCGAGCTGGAGATGAACGCCGAGGCGCGCACTGAGGTCCGAGTGACCATAGGCGATCATGTCGATGCCCTCCACGGCCGCGATCGCCTCGACATTTTCCAGGCCCTCGAGCGACTCGATCGACACGCAGACTATGATGTTGGCGTTGGCCCATGGCGCATACTCGGACGCGTGACGGGCGCCATAGCTCCCGTATCCGGTGTGCATCCCCTGCCCCGAGATGCCGCGATTGCCGATCGGCGGATATTTTGCCTCCCGCACGATCGCGCGCGCCTCCTCGACGTTGTCGACCTCCGAGACCTGGATGCCCATGATCCCCTGATCGAGGATCGCAGGGATCAGATACGTGAAGGATTTGTGGATCCGCACGATCGCCGAGACGTTGGTGGCCTGGAACCACCCGGCGAGATCCGCGATCGTCTCGAGGTCGAAGGCGCCGTGTTCGTGGTCGACCATGCAGTAATCGAAGCCAGAGGCTTCGATGATCCACGGCACTCCGCGCGACGCGAACTCCTTGAGACCGGTCCCGAGCGCGGCCCGCCCCTCGCGCACCGCCCGCCTTATGCTGTTCTCTTTCATGGATGGCCCATCATGCAGGTCCGGCCGGCATGATAGCAGGTCCCACCGCTTCTCGGCGGATTGCGTCGTCGATATCGCCGGGCGTAGCTTTCGACGAGACGGGAGATCGAGCGCATGAAACGCAGCACGGATCGCATCCTGACCACCCACATGGGCAGCCTGCCGCGGCCGGACGTCCTGGCCGATCTGCTGGTGGCCCAGGCCGAAGGCAGTCCGGTCGATGCCGCGCGGATCCCGGCGCTGACCGACGAGGCGATGGACCATGTCGTGCGCCGCCAGCTCGACTGCGGCATCGATGTCGGCAACGACGGCGAGATGCCGCGGTCCACCTTCTTCGGCTACATCACCGGGCGCATGTCGGGCTTCGGCGGCCGCTCGAACCGCCGGCCGATCCTCGACATGCAGCGCTTTCCTAAGTGGTGGCAGAACTACCAGGCGCGCGGCGTACGCCGGCTCAACGTCTACGGCTTTCCGGCGGCGATAGGACCGGTGCGCTACGAGAGCCTGGACGGCGGCCGGAACAGTGCAAGGGCCGAGCTCGACGCCTTCGCCCGCGCGCTGGCGCGCCAGACGGGGCGCTTCGCGGAAACCTTCGTCACCGCCGTCTCGCCCGGCTTCGCCGCCTGCTCGCTGCAGAACCAGCACTATGACAGCCACGAGGCCTACGTCTTCGCCCTCGCCCGCGAACTCAGGCAGGAATACCAGTTCATCGTGGCGCAGGGCCACGTGCTGCAGATCGACTCGCCCGACCTCGGCATCGAACGCGCCGGCTACTTCCAGGACGAGCCGCTGCCGAAGTTCATCGAAGCGATGGAGATGCACGTCGCGGCGCTGAACGAGGCCCTGGCCGACATCCCGCCCGAGCGGGTGCGCTTCCACGCCTGCTGGGGCAACCGCGACAGCCCGCACGTGAACGACGTGCCGGCGCCCGACGTGCTGCCGGTCTGCTACCAGGTGAAGGCCGGCGCGCTCTGCCTGCCCTTCGCCAATCCGCGTCACAGCCACGAGGTCGACGCGTTCCGCACCCAGAAGCTGCCCGATCACATGACCCTGGTCTGCGGCGTGGTCGAAACGACGCACAACTACGTCGAGCACCCGCAGGTGATCGCCGAGCGGCTGGAGCGCGCCGTGCGCGCCGTCGGCGACCGCGAGCGCGTCATGGCCGGAACCGACTGCGGCTTCGGCACCATCGTCGGCGACACCCAGGTGTCCGAAGACGTGGTGTGGGCCAAGCTCGAGGCGATGCGCGACGGCGCGGCAATCGCCAGCAAGCGGCTCTGGGGTTGAGAAGGCAGCGCCCGCGAGCAGGCCGGCAAGGGGTTGCCGCAATAGCTGGAGCATGGTCCGTCCAGCTGGAATCAGCTGGACGGATCGTGCCCTGTGAAACAAACATCTCCAGTGCACGCGAACCCGATCAGATGGAACCGCGCGGCGCGGGGCACTCGTGCCTTGAGCCGTAGCTGGCGCACCGCTATTTTGGGATCCTGAACGGCAAGGAGCCGAGATGAGCAACGAGGCCAAGACGCTGATCGAGCGAGCACGAGCGCTGCCGCCGGAAGACCGTATCGCCCTGGTTGAGGACGTGCTCGACAGCCTCGACCGTGCCGATCCCGACATCGATCAACTGTGGGCACGGGAGGCGACCGACCGTGTGGCTGCCTATCGGCGCGGTGAGCTTGCCGCAAAAGACCTGAGCGACGTCGTTGCCAAATACCAGCCGTGACGGTCCGGCTTCTTGAGATTGCCGAGATCGAACTCGACCAGGCCGTCCACTGGTACAGAGCACAGGCGCCCGGCATGGGTGAGGCGTTTTTGATCGAGGTGCTGTCTGCCGCGGACCGCATCGCGCGTTTTCCCGAGGCGTGGCATCCGCTGGGCGAAGGCGTTCGCCGCTGCCGCCTCAGTCGGTTCCCGTACGGACTGATCTACACCATCGACAATGGCGACATTCTGGTGCTGGCGGTCGCGCACTTGCATCGGCGTCCTGACTATTGGCGCGATCGCCTGCAGCGATGACCTTGCAAGAGCGAGTCGCCTGGCACCTAAGGGGCCAAGCGGTATCGTACGCCGCCAGCTCGACTCGCTACGGTAAGCGCGGGGTAACCCCCGCGCCGGGTGACAGTTGCGAGTCACCCATCAGTGACAGTTGGAACTAGGCCGCGAGCGCTCGCCTGACCGCCTCAGGCTCATGCTCGACGATCTTCAGCAAGACACGAGCGGAGCGGTCTGGCGTCCGCCGTCCGGTTTCCCATTCTTTCACCGCGTCCGGCGAGAAGCCGAAGCGATTGGCGAACTCGATACGGGTGAGCGTGAGCCGTTTGCGGATGGCGCGCACATTCACCTCGTCCGGCACATGCACCACGAATCCCTTATCGGCCCCGCCGCGCGCGAAAGCCCGCGCCTTTCGGACGCTCGAAAGGATCCGCTTACCTGCCTTTGACATATCTCATCACTCCTTGACGGTACTCGCGTGCGAGATGCGAAAGTTCCTCGCGCAACGCGTTGATCTCCGCCTTGCTCAGATTGACCCGATCGCCCTTCTTGAAGACGTTCAGCAGAAACACCGGGAGGTCATCCTCGCCATAGTAGGTCACCACGCGGTAGCCACCGCTCTTGCCACGGCCCGGCGCCGCAAACCGGATCTTGCGTGCGCCACCGGAGCCGACGATGAGATCTCCGGCCCTGGGGTTAGCGGCGACATGGTCGACAATCGACCACCGCTCGTCGCCCCCTATTCCGGCAGCCTTGGCATCGCGGAGATAGTCAGGCGTCTCGACGTCGGCTTGCATCGCGCCAAGAGTGGCATTGCCGCCCTTGGAGAGTCAAGCGGCAAAGGTGGCAATGCCACCTCACGCTCCCACTCAATCGTCCCCGGCTGCTTCGACGCGATGTCGTAGGCGATCCGATGATCCCCGGACCTCGTTGATGACGCGGTTGGCGACTCGCCCCAAAAACGCAGATCGAACGGGTAGTCGTCCGCCATCGTGCCGTCTGTCGACATCTCGGCGCGCAGCGCGCGGGCCTGGTCGGCGCCCGACGTGCTGCCGGTCTGCTACCAGGTGAAGGCCGGTGCGCTCTGCCTGCCCTTCGCCAATTTGCGTCACAGCCACGAGGTCGACGCGTTCCGCACCCAGAAGCTGCCCGATCGCATGACCCTGGTCTGCGGCGTGGTCGAAACGACGCACAACTACGTCGAGCACCCG
>WHTW01000136.1 GCA_009377525.1 Rhodospirillales bacterium | reverse complement strand
ATGCGGCCGATGCCGACATCCTGCGCCAGCTCGTGGCGCGCAGCGATGTCCTGATCCTCTCGAGCGACCTCGATCCGGTGCAACGTCCAGGCGCTTGGCCGGGATCCGCTTTGCGGATCGAATGCGACGTCACGGCCTTCGGCCAGGGAGGGCCGATGGCCGGCAAGCCTTTTTCGGATGCGCAGATCCAGGCGTTGTCCGGGGTCACGGATACGACCGGCATGCCGGACGGGCCGCCGGTTCCAATCCGACTGCCGATCGTCGAGTTCATGACGGGAGCGTACGCTGCCGCCGCGTGCCTCGCTGGCTTGCGCGTCCGCAAGCTGGGCGGCGGGGGCCAGGCGATCGACATGGCGTTGTACGACTGCGCATTCGCCGCCATGGCAACCTTCCTGCCGCGCCTGCTCGACGGCAGCGGATCGGTGGTCGGTCGGTTGGGAAACCGCCACGCCATGGCCTCGCCCTGGAACGTGTATCGGGCCATCGACGGATGGGTCTTGGTCTGCGCGGCGAGCGACATGCAATGGCACCGTATCTGCGCGGTGGTGGGACGGCCGGAGCTTGCTGAGGATCCGCGCTACCTTCGGGCCTCCGACCGCGTGACCCGTTGCGACGAGGTCGATGCCATACTGCAGCAATGGGTCAAACGCGGCACGATCGAGCACTGCGTCAAGATCCTGGGCGGCGCCGGCATTCCTTGCGGTCCCGTGGCGAAGGTCGACGGATGCCCGCGGGAGGCGAACCTGGACCACCGCGGCATGATCCGGCGGGTATCCGATCCCAGCGGCCGCGGCGCACTGTTCGTCCCCGCCTCGCCACTGCGCATGAGCGTTACGCCCGGCCGTTCGGCCGGGCGTATTCCGGCACCGGACCAGGACAGGTCGGCGGTTACCGGGTTGGGCGAGGCCGCACCCTTTGTACCGGCGATGAAGACAGGGGTCGTTGGGGAAAAGCTGC
The DNA here is from genome assembly GCA_009377525.1 of Rhodospirillales bacterium. Classification (GTDB taxonomy): domain Bacteria; phylum Pseudomonadota; class Alphaproteobacteria; order Reyranellales; family Reyranellaceae; genus Reyranella. The sequence goes on along the minus strand of WHTW01000136.1, from coordinate 19,085 downwards.
CGCTGCAAGGTGTTCGCGTCCTCGAGATCGGCCACTACACGACGGCGCCGCTTGCCGCGCGCCACCTCGCCAGCCTCGGTGCCGACGTGATCAAGGTCGAACCGCGTGAGGGCGAGGCGGTGCGAGGTTGGCCGCCGATCAAGGATGGCACCGGCTATTTCTTCACGTACACCAACGTCGGCAAACGCAGCCTTGTGCTGGATCTCGAGCGTCCGCACGACATCGAGACTCTGAAGAATCTCGTCGGGCGATCCGACGTGCTGATCGAGAACCTGAAGCCGCGCGCCCTCGCCAAGCGGGGTTGCTCCAGCGAGCAGCTGGCACGCATCAATCCGCGCCTCATCTACTGTGCCGTTTCAGGCTTCGGCGCGGAAACGATCTATCCCGGGCGGCCGGCCTTCGACACTGTCATTCAGGCCATGTCGGGCTTCATGGATCTGACACGAGCCGGCGACGTGCCGGTGAAAGCTGGCATCTCCGTCGCCGACGTGATGGGGGCCGAGATTGCAGTGGTCTCGATTCTTGCCGCTCTGGAGGCACGTGACCGGACCGGGCTCGGCCAGTTCATCGACCTCTCCATGCAGGACGTCTGCGCCTGGCTCTCGGCAATTCTATGGAACGGCGAGCAGTCGGCACCGGTGCCCATCGCCGTTCCCGCAAGGGACGGATTCGTGCTGGTCGAGGCGGACGGCATGGCGGACAAGGACATGCCGCCAGCAGGCTTAACTCGCGAACGCGCCCGGGACATGACGCGGGCGGCGCTTGCCGCCGCTCTCTCTGAGGCCGGCTGCCGCACTGCGCCCATCCTCTCGGCCGCAGAGATGCTGCAGGCGCAGCAGACCTGCGCGCGCCGCCTTGTGATCCACGCGCAGGATGCCACGGGCCAAGTCTGGCCACTCTTGGCAAGCCCCCTGCGCTTGCAGGGCAACCCGCCCATGATCCATCGACCCATGGGGACCCTAGGGAGCGATGGGTCGAAAATACTGGCGGAACTCGCCGCGAGAACTGCGCAATGACGGACGTGCATTTCCCGCAATATCGGTACATCGAAGTGGCAGTTCGGCCGCCTAGCTTAGCTAGTCTTACTGCGTCATAAGCGTAATGGCGTGCGTCTTTGGGGGCGAGCCCTGCAGCAAGGGCATCGCGGCAAGCTCGCCACGAGAGCGTCGATCAATCGTCGGCGCATGGTGGCGATGGAGTTTGGGATGTGGCGCTCAGGCCGCAGCGGCGGCGCCTCGGGGTCGATAATGGTTGGGAACGGCAGGTTGCGGGAAGAGCGAGGCGTAGCGAGCTGCTGAGGGGGGAATCGTCTCCCGCTCGGAGATCAGGAAGCCGTAGGCGGCGATGCAGAGCGTGGCGTGGTGATGAAAGCCGCGCCAGCCGCGCCCCTCGAAGTGTCCCAGGCCGAGCTCCTGCTTGAGTTCCTGATAGTCGCGCTCGATGCGCCAGCGCAATTTGGTGAGGTCGACCAGACGGGCAAAGCCGATGGTCTTCGGCAAGGTCGACAGCCAGTACTTTGTCGGTTCCTTCTCGCCTTTGGGCCATTCGATCAGCAGCCATTCTTCAGGCCACGGTTCGCTGCGCTCGAAGTCACGGTGGGCGATCCGGATGCGCAGCCGCGCAAAGCGCGACCTGAGCGGCTCGTTCGTCCCCTCTCGCCAGGTGATCGTCCGCCATGCTTTGGCGGGCAGGTTGAACGCAAGGTCTTTGACACTGACCGGCTGATGCTCGGCGTCGCGGCGCAGGAGCTTGGTCGGCGACCCCCGCCCGGGCGTGTAAGGCTTGGGCGGCAAGGGGCCCGTGCCGGGCGGCCAGACCGTGGTGTTCGACAGAATGCCGACGGCATAGGGCAGGCCAAGCGCCGTGATGGCGCTGCGCAGATCGCTGTGGGGTCCGTAGCCCGCATCTAGCAGCACAACTCCACGCGGCAGGCCTGCCGCGGCGGCCGCCCGGATCTGATCGAGCGCGATCTCGATCTTGGTCTGAAAGCCGATCTCCTCGGGCACACCGGCCTTCTTGCGACGAGCCTCATCCGAGGCCCAGGCCTGCGGAAGATACAGCCGATAGGCCACCGGCAGGCTGCCCTCGGCATTGGCCAGCGACAGCGACACGGCAACTTGGCAATTGTCCTGCTTGCCCAGCTCGCCGCAATACTGCCGCGCCACGCCCACCGAATGCCGGCCCTTCTTGGGAAACCCCGTGTCGTCGATGATCCAGGCCTCGATCGGCCGATGCCGCTCGATCGCAGGCAGAACCATCTGCCGGACCTTCGCCAACACCTTCTCGTCAGACCACCGCCCCTCGCCGACAAAATGCAACAGCGACTGATGCTGGGCCGCCGTCCGCTGCGGCGCCGTCACCGCCGCCATCGGCTCCACGCTCTTGCGCTCGCCGGGCAGCAGCAGCCCAACGCAATAATCCCGCAGTGGCTTGGCCCGATCGGCGTGGCCGATCACACTCACAAGCCCTTCGACATAAGCCGAAAACCGACCTGCCCTGCTTCTCCCTCCAAGACCCATCCCAGCCCTCGCTCGCTGAAAATGAATCTTCCTAAAATACCTCAGCTCCTACACCGATACCCTGTGGCCTTCTGACTCAGTAAGACTAGAGCATGATGGGTCCAGCTGGAATCAGCTGGACCCATCATGCCTTCTGCAACACGCAGCGGCGGTGCGCGCGAAGGCGATCAAGTGGAACCGCAGGTTCCACTTGATCGCCTTCCGCTCTAGAACCGCAGCTGGCTGCGTGGAGCAGGGCGCGCTGTTGATGTCGGTGCACTCGCTGCACGCCACCTACATCAAGGACAAGGGAGACCGCTTCGAGCTCGACTGCGACTGGGACAATGCTCGCGGCCGTTAGGCTGGCGCGTACCCCAGCTCATGTCAGGGCGACGCGTCGAGAAGGCGCTTCAGCCGCTCGCTCAGCGCTTCGGACGCGCCAAAGGCCGGCTGCTCGCGATACACCACGACCGAGCGATGCACTGACTCGATGGCGTCAAGCTGCTGCCGGACCTCGGGGCGGTCGCTACTCGCTCGCCTTTGGCTCGCATAGAGCAACCGCGCCGGATCGATCGTGCTCATATGCAGGCAAGGGCCGATCTGTTTGCGGCATCGGCAGGGCGCGTCATCGTTCACGAGGCCGCAATTGCGTTGCATGAAGTCTCGGAGTCGCTCGCGGGCCCGCGACAAGCGCTTGCGGAACGCGGCCGGCTCGATGTCGAGTGCTGCTGCGCCTTCCGCGCCGGTGAGTTCCAGGATGTCGGCAAGGATGAAGGTCAGCCGGTGGTCGCGATCGAGGCAGGTGAGCGCGGCCTGCGTGCAGCCGAGCTTTACCTCCTCCTCCAGCAGAGCCTCGTCGGGCCGTTGTGGCGACGGCATGTCCGCGGCAAGGCCGGCGGCCAGCATCTGCTCGAGAGCCTCGAAGGTCAGCGCCTCCGCCTCGCGCCGGCTGCGGCGTGTGGTGAGCAGATGATTGGCCGCGATGCGCCACACCCAGGTCCTCAGGCTGCTTTCCTTGCGGAATGTGCCGAGGCTGGCCATGACCTTGACCAGGATTTCCTGGGTCGCGTCTTCGGCATCCTGCGGATGCGCGAGCATGCGCAGAGCGAGGTTGTAGACGCCATCCTGGAGCGCTTCGACAAGCCGGTCGAGGGCGATGCGATCGCCCGCGACCGCCTCCGCCGCCAACTGCTCGAGGTCAGTATCGGCCTGCGGGAGTTCTGCCGTCACGATGCGGCCGCCATGCTCGCCATGCCGAGCTGAGTGGCCATGCCCAGCGTATCGTCGTTCACCCAGCCCTCGGCAATCCGGCCGTCGCGCACGAGATAGATGCTCATGCCAGTGATCTCGAATTTTCGGCCCGAGGTTGGCAGAGGACCGAACGGGGCGCCAGTGTGCGTGCCGCCCGCACTCCAGCGCGACGCCACGACATCGCCTTCGGCAAGCAGCTTCCGCAGCAAGGGCACAGTGGCCATCCGGCGATCGTCCAGCGGCCGCTGGCTGGAATGGGTCGAGAAAGCGCTGCCGTCGGGCAGCACGGTAGGACTGCGCGTCGATGTGACGGAGCTCAAGCAGGCGACCGAGGCGGCGGAGCGCGCCCGCGCCGAATACGCGGGCCTGGTCGATTCGCTGTCCGACGCGGTCTACAAAGTCGATCTCGAGCGGGGCACCATCACGTTCCTGAGCGCCGCCGCAGCCGAACTTTACGGCATTTCGTCCGCCGCCCTGATCGGCACGCCGTTCCTCGATCATGTCGTGCCCGAGCATCATCAGCGGTTGAAGGATGCGGTCCGCCGAGGCGGGTGTGCGGCCGATGGCGTGTGCGAGGTGCAATTCACCATAAGGCGGGCGGACGGCACGCTGCGGCAGGTCGAGGCCCGTTTCCGGCGTACCGTCGAGGCCGGCACGGACATGATCGCCGGTGTGGTGCGCGACGTCACCGAGCGCGCGAGGCTCGCGGCGCGGCTGGAACAGGAGACGGGCCGGCTGCGTGCCATCGTCGAATCGAGCGGCGCCCTGGTGATGCTGACCGACGCCGAGCTGAACGTGATCATGGTCAACCGCGAGTTCGAGCAGTTCTGGGGCGTGTCGGCGGCGCACATGATCGGCCGGCGCCTGGAGGAGACCGATACCGACACCGGGCCGGGCCAGGCGCTCTGGCGCCAGTGGCTGGTTGACAGGCCGGGGCAACCGGCGCGCTTCGTGCGCCGGACCGTCGACGGGCATGGCCGGCAACGCGTGCTCAACGTCACGGCGAGCCCGGTCGCCGACGAGGCCGGTATCGTCCGCCAGATCGTGTTCCTGGGCGTCGACGACACGGAGCGTGCCGAAGCCGAGCAGACGATGTTCCACAACGAGCGGCTGTCCATGGTAGGCGAGATGGCCGCTACCGTGGCGCACGACGTGGCCCAGCCGCTGGAGGTGATCAACCTCGCCCGCACCACGGCGCTGGAGGAGGTGACACAGGCGGCTGACACCGGCAGCGCGATCGACACAGCCTACCTTGTCGAGCGGCTCGATCGCATCGGCCAGCAGGTGGAGCGTGCCAGTCGCATCCTGGGCGACCTGCGCAGCTTCGTGCGCGGCGAGAGGCCCGACGATGCGGCCCCGTTCGATCCCGCCGCCGCGGTGCGCGGCGCGGTGGACCTCACGGATCACGTGCTCAAGACCGACGCATTTGCCTGCAGGTGACGGTGCCCGACGCCATGCCCCGCGTGCGGGGTCACATCGGCCGGCTCGAACAGGTGCTGGTGAACCTGATCAACAACGCCCGCGATGCCGGCGCGTCCGCCATCCAGATCGATGGCGAGAGGGCGCCGGACGCGGCGCCGCCGGTCGTGCGCCTCCGCGTGCTCGACAACGGTCCCGGTATTCCGGCTGACGTTCTGCCGCGGCTGTTCGTGAGCTTCATCACCACTAAGCCGCAGGGTAAGGGCACCGGGCTGGGCTTGCGCATCTGCCGGCGCATCGTCGAGGAGATGGGCGGCAAGATCAGCGCCTCGAACCGGCCGGAAGATGGGGCGTGCGTCGAGGTCATGCTGCCACTCCGGGCATAAGCGCACCCGGTTTGCGTGGTGGGCGTCGGCACGTCGGGCCACGACGTCACACAGGACCTCGCCGTGTCCGGCACCGCCGAGGTCTCGATCATCCAGAACGGCCCGACTCTGGTCGTCAGCCTCAAGGAGGCGCAAGCGCCCTATGCCCTCTACGACGAGGACTTCTCCTTCGAGGATTGCGACTTGCTCGCCACCTCTTTCCCGTATCCGATCTACAGTCGCTCGCACCAGCATCTGACGAAGAAGAACGCGGGGACGACGTATTGCTTGAGGGCCTCAAGAAGCGCGGCTTCAAGCTGACCTCGGGCCCGGATGGCACAGGCTGGCAGATCATTTACGGGAACCGTGGCGGCGGCCACTATTTCGACGCCGGCTGCTCGCAGATGATCGTCGATTGCGTCGACCTGATCCAGTTCGCTGACATCGAGCGTTTTTGCGCCGAAGGCTTGCGCAGGGCGGCACGGTGCGAGCGGCCGACCTGATTGTGCTCGCCACCGGCTACAAGGGGCAGAAGGAGGCGGTGCGCCACATTCTCGGCGACGCGATCACTGACTGCATCGGCCCGGTGTGGGGCTTCGACGCGGAAGGCTCTCCAAGGCCGTTAGCTGCTGACGGCAGTCGGAAATAAGGGAACGGAAAATACAGCAGCGCGCGCGGAGAACAGTTCGCGTCTCTGAGGCTTACTGCGACCTTTGCCCATAGTTTTCGCCGGCGGCTTACACACTGAAGCTAATGGATCTCTATCGCTCCCTCAAAGCAGCGGCCGAGCTTCACGTTCGAAGGCGCTTGATTCAGTCTCACTAGCGTAGCGCGTTGTATGCGCGACGTGGCGGGCTACGCTCCAGCCTCCGAGCTGCAAGCTCTGTCAGACGCATTTGGCGCCGGTACGCTTTCAGTTCGTTGTTTGCTGCTTCCCAAATGTCACGTGCAGCGTTGAGCGCGGCAAGACTATCTACATTTGGAGCGAGCAGGTGGCGCTGATGCAACTGGCTGAGACGTGACCGTGCAAGTTGCACGGCGGCCTCCAACTCCGCCACAAATGACTTCGGTTTTTCCTCGCGCACCATCATCCCTTAAGAGGTCGCAACGCAACTGTTTGCCAGCGAGAGGTTCCTGCGGGAAGTTGCGGACGTCGGCCGGACAAAATCATAGCGACTAAATGATTCAATGGGCGATAGGTTACATCGCTTCAAACGGAGAGTTTCGATGCGCGTGCTGACCCACTAGGACTTGGTCCGCCACGCGCAAATCGACGGTGCCGCTGCCCTCGGTGAAGGCCGATCGCGCGGCGCGCAACTGCACCATCCAATCGGGCGACCGCCGCGCCAGCGTGGTGAGCGCCCGCAGCTCCAGGCTTCGAGCGCCATTGCTCCGCGCCACGTTCAGCGCATGCATCAGCCGAAGCTCGCCTTCTTCGGCCCGATTGTTGGCGATCAGGAGCTCACCCTGCACGCGATGTACATCGGCAGCATGATAGCGGTTGCCAGTCCTGGTGCAGATCGCGCGGGCTTCCTCGACGATGGCGAAACCACGGCCATAATCGCCCGCCAACAATGCGGTTTCGGCAAACTCCGTCATGAAATGCACCAGGCCGATCAGCGCACCGGTAGCGCGATAGCTGATCAGCGATTCCTCCATGCGCCCGAGGCCTGCCTCGTAGTGGCCCTGCTTCCCCTGGATCAGGCCCTTCAGGCACGAACTCCACGTGATCCAGAACGGCAATCCATACTCGGACGAAATCTCGAACAGCTCGTTGACCAGCGCCTCGGCTTCGGCGAGCTCGCCACGGAAGCAGTGCACCCAGGAGGCGAAACCGGCGCTAAAGACGAGCCCATAGTGGCTCTTGACCGCACGCCCGAGCTGCAGCGCCTCGTGGCCCATCCGGCAGGCGGAGTCGGGAAAGCCTAGATACCACAAGGTCCAGGCCAGGTAGGCGGCGACGCGCGGCCGTTCCTCGTCCGACATGCCGCGCGAGATGGCCAGCGCCTTCTCGAAATAGGCGCGCGCCATGGCGAGCTCGCCGAGATGGAACGCGGTCTGGCCGAGCTTGGCATGCGCCTGCAGGAGCAGCGCCGTATCCGAGGTGAGTTCGGCATGATCGGAGATCTCGACGGCCAGCGAACGCGCCTTGTGCAGTTGGCCGCGCACCACCGCGGTCGTCCAGATACTATGCAGCGCCCGCACGATCGCCGGCTGGTCGGCGCGGTCGCGTGCGATCGACAGCGCACGCTGCTGGATCTCCTCGACTTCGTCCGTCGCATAGCCGCGCGCGCCGATGACGGCGACCCCGCGCGGCAGCAGCATGCGCAGTTCGGCCTTCGAGGGATCGTCGACCTTGGCGAGCGGCAACATGTCGATGGCCTTGCCGAACAGCCGCGCCGCCTCGATGTAGGCATTGCCGGCCAGGGCATTGTGCGCGGCGAGCTCGAGATACTTGACGCTGCGATCGTACTGCCGGGCGGCCTCGAAGCGCACCGCAAGCTGGGCGGCGATCTCGTCGGCGCTGTTGCCGTGCGCCAGTTCCTCACGCGCGGCGATTTTGCCCTGCCACTCGATGCGCCGCGCCTCCGAGACGCGGCTGCTCAAGCCCTCCTGATACATTGCATGCACGAAGGCGTAGCGGTTGGCGACGGTGCCGTCGGGCCAGTCGTGATTGCCGCGGGCGACGATGAACTGCTGGCGCTGGACCAGGCGGTCGCAGACTTCCTCGACGGCGTCGATCTCCAGACCGAGGCCGGCGGCGATGGCGGCGGCAGAGAACTCGGCGCCGCTTACCGCTGCGGCCTGCAGCACGCGCCGCTCCTCGGCGGCGAGGCCCTCGATCTGCTGGCCGATCAGGATCTGCACGGTTTCGGGAATAGCGACACCGATCTGGGAGACCGGCTTGACGAGCTGCCACTTGCAGTCGTTGCGCCGCAGGGCTCCGGTCCGCACCAAGTCGCCGGCCAGCGCGACGACGAACAGCGGGTTGCCGTTGGTGCGCGCATGGATGAATTGCGGCAGCTCGCCGAGCTCCGCGGGCTCAAGCGCGAAACGGTGCTGCAGGTATACGGCGACGTCGCCCAGTCCGAGAAAGCCCAGCGCCAGTTCCGTGCACTCGCCGTGGAACGCAATGGCTTCCTTGACCGATTGCACCGGATGGCCCCGGCTACGGGCATCAGCCGGACGGTAGGAGCCGATCACCAGCAGATTCGCCGGTTCTGACCGCCGTGCCAGGAAGGAGATCGCATCGAGGGTCGAGTGATCGCTCCACTGGAGGTCGTCCAGCCAGAGCACGATCGGCCTGACCGCCGACAGCGCTTCGAGCGCCTGGGCGAGCTCGCGCAGCACGCGCTGCGAGGTGCCGCCGCTCGCATCGGCAGTGGGCTGGGCGCCGTCGCTCAGCCACGGGCATCTGCGCCAGCCAACTCGGAGCGAACGACCTCAGGTAGCTGGCGAGCTTGTCGACACCGATCTCGGTGCCCAGGCGCTGCATCGCCTCGAAGATCGGCAGGTAAGGCTCGCTGGTGCCGTAGAGCTCGATGCACTGGGCATTGGCAACCGACGCGCGCACAGGCCCGCTGACGGAGGACAGGAAGGTCCGGACCAGTGTGCTCTTGCCGATGCCGGGCTCACCGGTGACGAACACGACCTGGCGCCTCCCGGCGCAGGCCTTGCCAAGCAACGCGCGCAGGAGCGTGAGCTCGCCCTCGCGGCCGACGAATTCGCGGGGGACCGGAGCCGGCACCAGCGCCGGCATCGCCGTTCGCGGCCCGAGCACCTGGGTCGCGATCTCCTCGACGGGGGCGACGAGTCTGAAGCCGCGGCGGCGGACGGTACGGATGCAAGTCTGGTCGGTGCCGTCGTCGCCCAGGGCCTGGCGCAGCGTCTTGATGCGGCTGGGGAGGCTCGTAACATAGTGCGCCTTTCTTTCAGATTCCCGGCAGTGCCAGGGTCTTAACGTCTTGAAGTGCACGGTAATTTCGTGGTCGCCGGTCGATGATTGCCTGCACGCCTGTCTTGACGGCTTCAGAGCTGAGAGCGTCGAGGGGAATCTCCCATGGCGCGGAAGGAACGAGCTGCGTGGCAGGCAATATGCCTTGCCGCATGAGCTTGTAGACCGAGCCAACGCAGATCCCCAACCGTAAGGCTGCTTTGTCGACGGTGATCATCTCTTCTGTCTTCGAGGTCGGATCGAATGGCGCGATGCCGAGCCGTTCACGGAGCTCGCGAACGCGCACAGTTGTCCAAGCCTTCCCGTCAGCTGGTTTACAGCGCATGCGGTTCATGGTGACGGCGACCTGATAGTCAGGCCAGTGACCGCCGATTTTGCGGATCACCTCCACTGGATTGGGGCGACGGTCGGTGGGGTAACGACCGGTGCGCACGCGCGCTACGCGAAGCTCGGTATGGCGCCCACCGCTCCAGTGGATGGTCACGACGGCCTCGTTGGTCGCATCATCCAGGTCGATCAAGACCTCGCGGATGAGGATATGGGCAATCCGCTGCTTGGTTCGCACGTCGGTGCCGGGTGCATTCCAGACCGAGGGCAGATCGTGGGCCAGCGTCATCAGCGCCACGCGATCGACCTTGGGGCGCTGGGCCGTCACGGCATCATGCTTCTTGAGCCGCTCTTCGAGATGGCCAACGCGCTCGAGCGCGGCGTTCCAGCGAGCTTCAAGTTCGCGTGCGACCAGCCGCTTGGTGGGATCGACCGCCTCATATCGGCGCGACGCCAGCGCAACCTCATACCGTGCTTCTTCCAGTTCATGGCTTATCGCCTGCCGGACATCGTCGTTCGCTTTGGCTGCTTGTTCGGCAGCCTTGATGGCCGCCTCGACGGCATGCTCTGACACCGCCTCCACGATCTGAGCGGCGACAGCTTTATCGATGCGTAGCCCGCCGATGCCGATACAAAGCCAGCCGCCGACATGGTTGTCGTCACCCCGGCAGTGATAGCGATAGGGTCGGGCAAAGCTTGAACCGTAGAAGACTCGCATGACCCGGCCGCATCGGGCACAGCGGACAAGCCCGGTCAGCAGCGCCCGTCCGCCACGTGCCGACTTCCTGTCGGTACGTCTCTGCATGTGGGTGTTCTCCGATATCAACAGCTGATTGGCCTCGAACTCCTCCCAGCTTATGTAACCAGGATGGTGATCGCGAAGCAAAACGTTCCAGGCGCTCATCGGCTTGCGATGGCCAGTCGTCTTCCTAGCCCGGCCACCCACCACCTGAGTGCGATCGGACGTGCGGCCGAAGACGTAGGCTCCTGCATAGATGGGATGACGCAGGATCTGCAGGACGCCGTGGTAGGCGGCCTGTCGCCATTCGATCTTCTGGCCGAACGGACCACGCCGCGTCACGGGCAGCTTGACGCCCGCATCCTGCGCCCACAGCATGACCTGCCGCGCGCTTCCCAGCTCGCGGAACTTGTCGAGCACCAACCTTATGGAGCCGGCGATCCACTCGTCAGGATCAATCTCGATCTGGCCCATCTCATTCCAGCAATAGCCCGGCGGCAAAGCAAAGCGCAGTTCGCCACGCGACGCCTTTGAATCACGTGCAGCAAGACCGCGCTGGCGCAGCAGGCTGAGTTCATACTCGGACATCGTCCCTTTGAGGCCCAGCAACAGGCGGTCGTTGACCAACCGCGGGTCATAGGTTCCGTCGGGGTCGACCACCAGGGCGCCTACCAGTGCGCACAGATCGATGAGATGATGCCAATCGCGACCATTGCGTGCCAGGCGTGAGGCTTCGATGCAAAAGACGGCGCCGATCGACCCGGCACATACCGCCGCTACCAGCTTCTGGAAGCCGGGCCGCTCGATCACGCCCGAGCCAGACCGACCCAGATCGTCATCGATGATGGCGACCGATGCGAAGCCCATCGTCTGCGCCGACTCTGCAAGAGCGTACTGACGCCGCTGGCTCTCGGTGTTCTCGACGACCTGTCCCATCGTCGATTGACGCACGTATACGACCGCTCCGCGGCCAAGATGGTCAGGCGTGATCTTCTGCAGCATCGCGCCCTCCATCGGCTTGTGCTTCTTCATCGACCTCTCCGCCGAGCGCTTCGAGGAGAAGGTCGGCAAGCGCCTGCACCAGCTCCGGCGATCCCTGCGCGACCAATGGCAGGCTCTCTCGGGATCTGAGCTCGAGGATGAGTTGTCTTGGCGGTCGTCTTGTCATCGCGCGACTCCTCTTCGTCGGGGGAGTTGGATGATCCACGATCCGGGCTGCTTGGTGAGTGCTCCGCTAAAGCGCCTCGCAGGCTGTACAGCGCCTCGAGCGACGCTCGGGGCGGGCCCATTGACATCGTCGCGCACGCCGAGGCGTCACACATCCACGCTGGAATCTCCCACGAGACGTCCGAGCGCACTTCGAGGTGGAGAATCTGTTGGCCGTGCTTGCCTAGCCGCTGCCGTACACGCAGACGTTGGCCGTGCAGTGGGTGCCAGCGATAGTGAACGACAACGAACTGCGATCGGTATGTAGAATGACGTGTGCTTTGAGAGCGCGGCGTCGGAGACGATGCGGTTCTTCCAGATGCGCTCGAATATCTCGTCCTTGGTGACGACCCGATCGCGATTTTCCAGCAGGAGCACAAGCAGGTCGAAAACCTGCGGTTGAACCGCAACAACCTGGTTGTCCCGCCGTAGCTCGAAGGCGGTGGTATCGACGGTGCAACGGTTGATCCTGAAGATCATGGCCTGCCGCCTGTTTCCCATGCGCCGCGGTTCTTTCGCAACGGGCGAGTCCACGTCCAGCAGCCGCGACGATCAAAATCCAGGTTTTCTCCAGATAGAATCCACGTAACCGCCAATCCCCGCAATCGCCAATGGCGCATCGTCGGAACTGCAAACCCCGACCGATGGAGACTCCCGTGCTGAGCATTGGCAGCCAGGCGCCCGACTTCGAGGCCGAAACCACCGAAGGCCGCATCCGCTTCCACGACTGGATCGGCAACAGCTGGGCGGTACTGTTCTCCCATCCCAAGGATTTCACGCCGGTGTGCACCACCGAACTGGGATATCTGGCCAAGATCAAGCCGGAGTTCGACCTGCGTGGCGTGAAGGTCGTGAGCCTCTCGGTCGATCCGGTGCAAAGCCACAGTGGCTGGGCGCGCGATATCAAGGAGACGCAGGGCTTTGCGCTCAACTTCCCGCTGATCAGCGACACTGACCTCAAGGTCGCCAAGCTCTACGGCATGCTGCCGGCGGACATGTCAGGCGGGTCTGCCGGCCGACCGTTGTCGGATTTCCAGACGGTGCGCAACGTCTTCGTCATCGGGCCGGACAAGCTGATCAAGCTGATCATGGTCTATCCCATGGCGACCGGGCGCAATTTCGACGAGGTGCTGCGGACCATCGATTCGCTGCAGCTCACGGCCAAGCACCAGGTGGCGACGCCGGCCAACTGGCGGCAGGGCGAGGACGTCATCATCGCCGGCACCGTCTCCGACGAAGAAGCGCGCAAGAAATATCCCGCCGGCTGGCGCGCGCCGAAGCCGTACCTGCGCATCGTGCCGCAGCCGAGCTGATCATGCGCGCGCTTCGCGTCATCGTGCCGCCCCTCGCCGTCCTCGGCGCGACGCTGTTCGCCGCCCCTGCGGCGCTAGCCCAGGACGGCCCGTCGGGCCAGGCGATGGTCCAGACCTGCTATGTGTGCCACGGGCCCGACGGCCGAAGCGCCGGGCCGGTGCCGGCGCTGATGCGCGGCCAGAAGGAGTTCGTCGTCCGCCAGATGCTCGACTTCAAGGCCGATCGCCGACCCGCCACGATCATGAACCGCGTGGCCAAGGGCTACTCCGACGAGCAGATCGCCGCGATCGCCGACTATCTCGCTTCCCTGAAATGAGGAACGCCATGATCACCACGCGTCGCGCCTTCATCGCGGGAACGGCCGCCACTGCGGCGCTCGCCGCACCGATGCTGGCGCGCGCCGCCTCCGGCGCCGTCGTCGTGATCGGCGCGGGCTTCGGCGGCGCCACGGCGGCGCGCCATCTCAAGAAGCTCGATCCGAATGTCGAGGTAGTGCTGGTCGAGCGCGAGGCCAGCATCGTCACCTGTCCGTTCTCCAATGCCGTGCTGGGCGGGTCCGAGACGATGCCGGGCATCACGCGCAGCCTGGACGCACTGAAGTCGGCTGGTATCAGGATCGTACGGGGCGAGGCGAGCGGGATCGACCCGCAGGCGCGCTCGGTGCGCCTGGCCGACGGCAGCCGGCCGGCCTACGACCGGCTCGTGGTCTCCCCCGGCATCGACCTGAACTTCGCCGGCGTGCGGGGCTATAGCGAGGCGGCTGCGGAGCGAATGCCGCATGCCTGGAAGGCCGGCGCGCAGACCGTGCTGCTGCGCCGGCAGCTCGAGGCCATGCCCGACGGCGGCACATTCATCGTGGCGCCGCCAGCCAATCCGTTCCGCTGCCCACCGGGGCCGTACGAGCGCGTCAGCATGGTCGCGAGCTACTTCAAGGCCAACAAGCCCAGGTCGAAGATCCTGGTGCTCGACGCCAAGGACGCCTTTCCCAAGCAGGGGCTGTTCCAGGCGGCTTGGCAGGCCGAGTTCCCCGGCATGATCACCTGGGTTGCCGGCAAGGATGGCGGCAAGGTCGAGAGCGTCGATCCCGCGGCGATGACCGTGAAGTGCGGCTTCGGCACCCAGAAGGGTGATGTGGTCAACATCATCCCGCCGCAACGCGCCGGCGCCATCGTCCACGCTGCCGGGCTCACGACCGACAGCGGCTGGTGCCCGGTCGACCCGATGACCTTCGCTTCGACCAGGGCGGCCAACATCTACGTCGTGGGCGATGCGTCAATTGCCGGCGCCATGCCCAAATCGGGCTCGTCGGCCAACGCGCAGGCAAAGGCCGCGGCCGCCGCCGTGCTGGCGAGCCTTGCCGGCAGGCCGGCGCCATCGCCCGCGCTGATCAACATCTGCTACAGCCTGGTGACGCCGGACTACGGCATCTCCGTAACCGACGTCTATCAGGTGAGCAAGGGCAAGGGCATCACGCCGACGCCCAACGCAGGCGGCCTCAGCGTGCGCGCGCCGACCGATCTCGGCGAGCGTAAGCTTGAAGCTGCGTATGCGCGCGGCTGGTACAAGAACATCAGCGCCGACACCTGGGGCTGATACTTCTTCTGCTGAAGAGCCCAAAGTTCGAGACCAGGGCGCTGGATGATCCCAATAGACGAGAGTAGACACCCCCATACCGTTTGGTATGAGCAACTGGACATTGTCTGCGCAGCTCATTCCAAATCTGATAGGGCTCATTGACCCAGCGTGGATCTAAGTGATCGAAGTCCGTCGCCCAATCCGAGGCAGGCGTGCGATCCGTCATGATGGCCCTGCTTCCATTAGGCTTGCCCGACTTTGATCGCAAATTCGGGGCAATTGGCTTCAGCAAGGCGTGCTCTATCTTCAAGGCCGGGAGTCACTCTGCCGTCGCCAACCACGCGCGCGTGGCCGAGCTCATCCAATTCAAACAAATTGGGCGCGATCATCTTGCATCGGTTGTGTCCTTGGCACCGCTCCGGGTCGACGGCAACTCGAAGCACGTTTTGCTTGCCCATTTTTTGAGCCCTCCCTCAAGCCGTGTCCGGACGTTAGCTGCGGAAGCTTCCGCCCGCGGGATAGTACTGACCGAGCGCTGTTGGTGGTGGACTCGATCAACGAGCGCTGCTTAGGGTAACGGTAATCTCTAACGTACGTTAGAAGTGCCAGGCGAGGCAGTCAATTGCTTCAAATGGACGTGCGTCAAGGGGGTTGCCAGCGCGGTGCACCGCGTCCGGGCCCATCGCATCGCAGTTCGCTTGTTGGTGCCAATTGTGCTGCTCTGGGGACACCCTTGACTAGACTAGGCCTGCCGCCTAGCTGTCTATTGAGTATTTGAAAAGCTTCCTCCAGGCCCTGTCGCATTGCGGCCCAGCGCATAGTGGCACAGGGAGGGTGCGCAGGCGGCTGGGGTCATTGCCGTTAGTCGGCTTGGCGAATGTCGGTTTTGGGTGGCTGGTGGCGGCGATGCGCGGACTCAAGGACAAGCCCGTGATCGTCACGGGAGGTGCCAGCGGTATTGGCCGCGCGATCGCTGAACGTCTTGCGGCGGAAGGGGCCGTCGTCGGCATTTTCGATATCAACGGGCAGGCCATGGAAGCCGCGGCGCGTACGCTTCGTGAGAATGGGGGTCGAGCATCCGGCTACTAAGTCGACATCGTCGACTATGAGGTCGTGTCCCGAAGCGTGGTGTAGCTGATCGTCGGTTAAGAAGACGATCTCCGGGTTGAGCCGGATCGATCAGCCTGTCGCGCTGGGCAGGCCGACGATGGGATCATCACTGACGGGAGCGATGCTTTCCAGCGTGATGTAGCGCGCGCGCTGAACAGCCCATTCATCGTTCTGTTCGAGCAGGATGGCGCCTACGAGTCGTGTGATGGCGGCTTCATTGGGGAAGATGCCGACGACCTCGGTGCGGCGCTTGATCTCGCCGTTGAGGCGCTCCAGCGGGTTGGTAACCGGTATGAGGATAGCCGGTGCCGATGGCCCTGCTGCGGTGGCTTTGGCTGCGGCGTATGGTGCGACCATCCGGGACAGAGGCACCGGGAGCACGAAGGTGCGGGCAGGCCGATGCACACCATGAGCCGCGAGCTCGCGTTAGTAGCTGGCCGCCTCTGCGACTCGCCCGGTTGCGCTGAGAGCGCGGATCCGTAGGTGTCGTGTCGCCCGCCGCTCCCGTCAATATTGGCTGATAGGGAGGGCCCGTATGCGACGCATCATCGGAATCGACATCCACCGAACCTTTGGAGAGGTGGTCATCTGGGAGAACGGAGAGCTTCGGCATGCCGGCCGGGTTGACATGACCCGGTCCGCTCTCGAGGGCTTGGGCAATCGCCTTGCCGCGACGGATGAGGTGGTGATCGAGGCCACCGGCAACAGCATGGCGGTCTCGCGCGTGCTGTCACGGTTCGTCGCGCGGGTGATCATCGCCAATCCTCTCCAAGTCAAGGCGATCGCCCATGCTCACGTGAAGACCGACAAAGTTGACGCAGGTACGCTGGCGAGCCTGCGGGCTGCGGGCTATCTCCCCGAGATCTGGACACCGGACGTTGCCACCGAACGCAAGCGTCGGCTGGTGGCCCGGCGCTATCAGGTCGTGCGTCATCGCACACGGCTCAAGAACGAGGTCCACGCGATCCTCCACGCGCACTTGATCCCAAAGTGTCCGCATGCGGACTTGTTCAACGGCTGCGGCCGGGCATGGCTGGCGCGCCAACCGTTGCCCGATGACGAACGCAGCGCCATCGAGCGACACGTACGTGAGCTCGACCGGCTCGCCGAAGATCTCGACATCCTCGACCAGGAGATCGCCCAAAGCGCCCTCGATGATCTATCGATCAAGCGGCTGATCACGATTACGGGCGTGAACCTCACAGTCGCCGCCGGGATCATGGCGGCGATCGGCGACATCGGCCGGTTCAAGAGTCCCGGGAAGCTGGTGAGTTACTTTGGCCTTAACCCCCGAGTGCGTCAGTCGGGCCTGGGGGCCGCTCATCACGGGCGCATCAGCAAGGTCGGTCGCAGCCATGCTCGCGCCATGCTGGTCGAGGCCGCCTGGGCGGCAGCCAAAGCACCGGGACCGCTTCACGCCTTCTTCGTTCGTATCCGCGCCAAGCGAGGCCATCAGATCGCCGCTGTCGCTGTGGCGCGCAAGCTCACCGTCCTGTGCTGGCATCTTTTGACGAAGGACCAAGACTATCTGTGGGCACGTCCCGCGCTGATCGCCAACAAGACCCGTGCCATGGAGTTGCAGGCCGGCAAACCCCAGAGGAAGGGAAATCAGCGAGGTTCAGCCTACGCCTACAACGTCAAGAAGCTCCGCGACCAGGAGATGCAAATCGCCGAGCAGGCCGAGCGCAATTACACTCGCTTCGTGGCGCGATGGAAGACAAGACCGTCGAAGGCGGAGGTGCGCGAGCGCCTCAATCCGGCAAGGCAAAAATGAGGCACCTGGCGGCGCTTCCAGCCGTCACGCCGCGCTTTGCCACGAGATCGCCCGCGCACCACAAAAAATATCACACCGAGTATAAAAACGCTTGTCGATCTCATCCGTGGTGTAGATCATCTTCCTGATCTGCGGTGGATAAGCGAAGAACGGAATGACCTCGTTCCAGACGCGCCGCCAGGCCGGGGCGATGGCGGGATACTTCTTGCCCCACTCGGCTTCGAAGTCGGCAAGCCGCAACTCGGCGACCTCGGCCGTCTCGGCCCGGTAGATCGCGCGCAGCGCCGGCAGGAGCTGCTTGCGGTCCTGCCAGGACACGAAGCTCAGACTGTTCCTGATCAGATGGACGATGCAGGTCTGCACGGTCGTCCGCGGGAAGGTGGCAGTGATGGCGTCGGGGAAGCCCTTGAGCCCATCGACCACGGCGAAGATGATGTCCTCGACACCACGGTTCTTGAGCTCGTTCATGACCCGCAACCAGAACTTGGCGCCCTCGCTCTGCTCGATCCACAGGCCCAGGACGTGCTTGTGACCTTCGCAGTCCAGGGCCAGGGCCAAGTAGACGGCCTTGTTCCTGACCACGCTCTCGTCGCGGATCTTGACCCGCAGCGCGTCGAAGAACACGACCGGATAGACCGTGTCGAGAGGCCGGTTCTGCCATTCCCGCACCTCGTCGAGGACGGCGGCGGTGACCCCGCTGATCAGGTCAGGCGAGACGTCGACGGCATAGAGTTCGCGCAGGTGGCCCTGGATCTCGCGGACCGTCATGCCGCGGGCGTACAGCGAGATGATCTTGTCGTCGAAGCCATCCAGGCGGCTCTCACCCTTGGCCACGATCTGCGGCTCGAAAGTGCCGTTGCGATCGCGCGGCACGTCGATCTCGACCGATCCGTCCTCGGTCAGCACCGTCTTGGCGAAGCTGCCGTTGCGGTTGTTGCCCGTCCCTCGGCCGGCAGGATCGCCCTTCTCGTACCCGAGATGGTGCGTCAACTCGGCGCCCAGCGCACGCTCGAGCAGCGCCTTCTTGAGCTGCTTGAACAAGCCGTCTTCGCCCAGCAGGTCCTCCGGCTTCTCGTAGCCGGCCAAAAGCTCGTCAAGATGTTCTGGCTTGATAGGCATCGCGTGGTCTCCTTCCTAAGGTTAACCACGGTTCCCCCGCACACAATATTCCTGACACTCCCTTGGCCGCCGGCATCGGATCCGGCGAACAGCCAGTTCTTGCGGCCAAGAGCCACGCCCCGCAGAGCGCGTTCAGCAGCGCTGTTGTCGACCCGCACCGGAGTAAACTTCACCGTCGCGCCCAGCAGCGACGCCGCCTCTTGCCGACGCCAGTTGTGGATCAGGCTGCGTGTGACCTGGTGCCGGCGCGACACCTCCGTCACCGTCGTTCCAGGCGACGCAGCTTCCGCCAGGATCGCCTTCTTCTGCTCCGGGCTGTAGCGGCGCCGACGCAGCGTTCCCAACCCTAACGCACTCCTGTCACGCACAGGCGTGACACCTGTCTCTTCCAGATCCTTCACCCCGCCATTACAGACAAGGCCAAACTTTCATA
>WHTW01000135.1 GCA_009377525.1 Rhodospirillales bacterium | reverse complement strand
TCGTTTTCGCGACTTTTTGGGCTCCGTAGAGGGCCCCATCTGGCGGGTCGTCCGGACGACGACACCACTCCTTGTGTCGCCGAGCCCGAGTGCCAGCCATGCTTTCAACGCCAACACGGCGCCCCGACAGGCGTCGCCGGCCTGCCCCTACTTCGAGAACACCATCACCCTGTCGCGTAGCGAGCCGAAGCGCAGGCTCAAAAGGTCGAGCGCGTAGTTCTGATAGAGCTTCCACGGCCGCTTGGAGCCTTGCTTGGGCTGGTGCGCCAGTGCGCGCTGGATGTAGCCCGAGGAGAAAGTCACCCACGGCTCCTCGGTCAGGCTGGGATCGCTGTTGCGCGGCATGCACTGGCGATAGCCGTTGCGCTCCATGTGGCCGAGCAGGCGGCAGACATACTCGCAGACCAGGTCGGCCTTGAGTGTCCACGAGGCGTTGGTGTAGCCGAACACAGAGGCGAGGTTGGGCACGTCCGAATACATCATGCCCTTGTAGATGAAGCTCCTGGACGGATCGACCGGCCGGCCGTCGACCGAGAGCCTGGCCTTGCCCAGCGGCACCAGCACCAGGCCGGTCGCCGTCACGATCAGGTCGGCGGGCAGCTCGGCGCCCGACTTCAGCTCGATGCCGGTCTCGGTGAAGGTCTCGATCTGGTCGGTGACGACCGACACCTGCTTGCGACGGATGGCGCGAAACAGGTCGGCGTCGGGCACCAGGCACAGGCGCTGGTCCCACGGGTTGTAGCGCGGCGTGAAATGTTTCTGGACGTCGTAGTCCGGCCCCAGCAGGTAGCGCACGCCCTTCAGGATCAGCTCCTTGGCACGCTCCGGGCGACGCTTGCAGAGCTGGTAGAAGTACATGCCTAAAAGCACGTTCTTCCACCGCGTCATGGCGTAGGCGAGCTTGAGCGGCAGGCGGCGGCGCATGCGGTTGGCGAACGGGTCCTCGGCCGGCCGCGCCACGACATAGGTCGGCGAGCGCTGCAGCATGGTGACGTGCTGGGCATCCTCGGCCATTGCCGGCACCAAGGTGACGGCGGTGGCGCCGCTGCCGATCACCACGACCTGCTTGCCCTTGTAGTCGACGTCGTCGGTCCATTTCTGCGGATGGACGATGCGGCCCTTGAAGCGCTCGACGCCCGGGAACTGCGGCAGGTAGCCCGCCTCGTAGTCATAGTAGCCGCTGCACATCCACAGGAAGCCGCAGGTGATCGTGGCCTTGCGCTTTTCGGCCCCCTGCTCGATCTCGACCGTCCAGTGCGCCTCCGGCGTCGACCAGTTGGCCGCCACCACGCGATGGCCGTAGCGGATCTTGCGGTCGATGCCGTGGTCGCTCGCGACCTCGCGGATGTAGGACAGGATCGACGGGCCGTCGGCGATTGCCTTGGCGTCCTTCCAGGGTCGGAAGGAATAGCCCAGCGTGTACATGTCGGAGTCCGAGCGGATGCCGGGATAGCGGAACAGATCCCAGGTCCCGCCGCTCATTTCGCGCGCTTCGACGATGGCGTAGCTCTTGCCCGGGCACCTGTCCTGCAGATGCCAGGCGGCGCCGATGCCGGACAGGCCCGCGCCCACGATCAGGACGTCGAGATATTCGCTATCCGTGCGTGCAAAATCGGCGAGAGTATCCATATCCCTAACATCATCGAGGGCATCGGTCGGCGCAAGGCCGCCCCCAATGCAACTATCTCGCGCAAAGACAGGCACGACGTTATGTTGGCGCCCCGGAATTCGGACCCATGGACGAGCAACAACGCACCGAACGCAGGCTTGCCGCCATCCTGGCGGCCGACGTCGCCGGCTACAGCCGGCTGATGAGCCGCGACGAGGAAGGTACTCTGCACCGCCTGAAGTCGCATCTCGGCGAGCTGATCGAGCCGCATATCGCCGCCCATCGCGGCCGCATCGTCAAACGCACCGGCGACGGCCTGCTGGTCGATTTCGCCAGCGCCGTCGAGGCGGTGCGCTGCGCCGTCGCCATCCAGGCCGGCATGGCCGACCGCAACCGTGGCGCGCCCGACGAGGCGCGCATCGAATTCCGCATCGGCATCAACCTGGGCGACGTCATCATCGAGGGCGAGGACATCTACGGCGACGGCGTCAACATCGCCGCCCGCCTCGAGGGGCTGGCCGAGCCGGGCGCCATCTTCGTGTCGCGCGCGGTGCGCGATTCGGTGCGCGACAAGCTCGGTATCGAGCTCGAGGACCTGGGCGAGAAGCCGGTCAAGAACATCGCCCGGCCGGTCCGCGTGTTCCGCATCAGCCGGGCCAACGGCGCGGCGCGTCCGACGGCACCCGCCGTGCCGGACAAGCCGTCGATCGCCGTCCTGCCCTTCGCCAACATGAGCGGCGATGCCGAGCAGGAGTATTTCAGCGACGGCATCTCCGAGGACCTGATCACCGACCTCTCCAAGGTGCAGGCGCTGTTCGTGATCGCGCGCAACTCATCCTTCACCTACAAGGGCCGCGCGGTGAAGGTGCAGGAGATCGGCCGCGAGCTCGGCGTGCGCTTCGTGCTGGAAGGCTCGATCCGCAAGGCCGGCAACCGCGTGCGCATCACCGCCCAGCTGGTCGACGCCCAGAGCGGCGGGCATCTGTGGGCCGACCGCTTCGATCGCGAGCTGACCGACATCTTCGCGACCCAGGACGAGGTCGTGCACAAGATCGTCGAGGCGCTGGCCGTGAAGCTCAGCCGCGTCGAGGAGCAGGATCTCAAGCGCGGCGGCACCAAGAACCTCGAAGCCTACGAAAGCTGGCTGCGCGCCCGCCAGCTTCTCGGCATCGGCACGCGCGAGACCATCGCCCAGGCCAAGGCCTTGCATCGGCGCGCGCTGGAGCTCGATCCGAATTTCTCCGCGCCGCATGTCGGCTTGGCCTTCGCGTCGGTATCCGACTACGTCAACGCCTGGATCCCCGATCCGCAGAGCGCACTCGCGGAGGGCGAGCGCTGGGCGCGACGCGCCCTTGAGCTCGACGAGCGCCAGCCCGGCGGCCACGTCGCCATGGGCAATGTGCGGGTCTGGCAGCGCCGCCACGACGATGCGCTGACCGAGCTCAACCGGGCGGTCGAGCTCGACCACAACTACGCGCAGGGCCACGCGCTCCTGGGCATGGCCCTGATGTACTCGGGCCATCACAGGAAAGCGCTGGAATCGCTCGCCGTGGCGATGCGGCTCGACCCGCTCTATCCCAACATCCTGCTGCACCTGGCGGCGCAGGCGCATTTCAGCATGGGCCAGGACGAAATCGCCGCCGGCCATCTGGTCGAGCGCATCGCGCGCAATCCCAACACCGATGCCAGCCGCATGCTGCTGGCGGCCTCCTATGGCCACCTCGACAGGACCGAGGAGGCTCGGGAGGCATGGGCCGGGCTGCTCGAGGTCAATCCCGGCTTCTCGATGCAGCAGCGCGAAGGCGTCTTGCCCTACAAGGATGGTCGGGATTTCCGGCGCATCCTGGACGGTCTCGCCAAGGCCGGCCTGCCCTAGACCCGTCCGACCGCCCATGATGACCCAGCAGACTCCACTCGGGCACAAGCTGCGCCGCTGTCTCTATTCACAGGGGCAGTAGGACACTTCCTTGTCACTAGGCTCCTGCGGTTGCCACGCCTCAACCTAGCTGGGCAACACGATCCGGAGGGACAGTGGATTACGGCCCATTTGTCGAGCTCAGCCCACAGGAAGCAGTTACGTTGGTCGAAATTGCCGATGCAGTCGACGCCGACGCTGAAGGTATCTCAGAGACCAGTGTTGGCCGCTTGCAATCGCTTGGCCTCGTGGAGCAACGCGGGGTATCCCTTGGTCTTACAGCGAGGGGTATGCATACCGTCGCGCGGCTGAGGAGAGGTTACTAGCGCCGGCCGTCGACCTTGCGGCCCGGCAACTCGCCGCCTGCATAGTCGACATGCGATCGACCGCGTCGACCGGTGAGCCGATCGACAGCAGCAGGATGCCGCTTGGCCGCCTCGACCTCATCCAGGCGATAGTCGTGCATGCCGGTCTCCTTGCAGCAATCGGCTCGACGACCGCGATATGGGCCGGGCGCCGCACTTCGAGCAGCTGAAGGTTTTGGTCCGATGGTCGACGTTCTGTAGGCCGCCGATCTTCAGCGGCACGTAGCGCCGGCAGGCGTCGCAGCGCAGCGAATGTCTTGCACGGCACACGGAAGGTGTAGGGCTTATAGGGCCACTCTTCGGTCACGACCCACGGTAACGCACGTGCGGGCTGCTCATCCCGCGCTGAAGGGCGCGGCGTTGAACTCGCGCTCGCCCATGTCGATGTGCTCCGCCAGCAGGGCGGTCACCACCGAGCCGATGAAGCCGTTGGCGCCCGTCACCAGGACACGGCAGGTGACGGCCCCCTCCAGCCGGGTCGCGTCGTCCGTCACCAGTTCTTCCACTGTGCCCTTCCGCTTTGCCAGTATTCCTCGAGCACCATCTTGTCGCGCAGCGTATCCATGTGCTGCCAGAAGCCGCGGTGCCGGAACGCCGCGACCCGGCCTTCGCGTACCATGACCTCCAACGGCTCGCGTTCCCACACCGTGTCGTCGCCGTCGATGTAGTCCAGCGCCTTGGGGTCGACGACGAAGAAACCGCCATTGATGTAGTCGCTGTCCTCGTTCGACTTCTCACGGAAGCCCGCGACGTAATCCTCGCCGCTTCGCAGGTTGAGCACCCCGAAGCGTCCCGGCGGGCGCACCGCCGATACGGTCACCAGGGCGTTCGTGCGACGGTGAAACTCGATCAGCTCGCAGACATTGATATCGGAGACGCCGTCGCCGTAGGTCAGGCAGAACGGCTCCTCGCCGAGATAGGGCCTCGCCCGCTTGATGCGTCCGCCGGTCATCGTCTTCTCGCCGGTGTCCAGCAGCGTCACCCGCCACGGCTCCACCCCGTTACGATGGCTGTGCATCTCGCGGGCACGGAGGTCGAAGGTCACGTCCGCGCGGGCCAGCGCATAGTCGCGGAAGTACTGCTTGATGAGATGGCCCTTGTAGCCGCACAGCACGATGAAGTCGTTCAGCCCGTGGGCCGAATAGATCTTCATGATGTGCCACAGGATCGGTTGTCCGCCGATCTCGACCAGGGGCTTTGGCCTGATCGTGCTTTCTTCGCTGAGGCGAGTGCCGTAGCCGCCGGCCAGGATGACAACCTTCATGTGCGGTACTCTCCGCCGGGTTGACCCGCAAGCGGCGCTATCTTTGGCCAACCTTCCGATTGCCCACGAGTGTTCAAGTAGTGACGCGCCACCGCGAACCGTGCCGGCGCTCCGTTGGCGACCGCGTCCTGCTTGACACCGCTTTGCCACTCCACCGTGCGCCGCGGCGCGCTATGTACCCTTGGGATTCGGGTGTGATCGATGTGTTTGATCGGGACGGTTGGATCGTCCGGACGTGCGCCTAGCCGGCCGGGACGGTGGCTATGATCATCTGGTCGAGGTCTGCGGAGCCGGTGCCGGCAGCGTCGGCATCCACGGCTGTCGGTCGGGCTCGGCCTTTTCAGGCGCCGATTCTCTACCTCGCGGTCGTTGCCGGGACGATCGTGGCGGGAATGACGGTCTTCGTGGGCCTGCTGGTGGGGCTCGACCTCGCCGGCCTCAAGCCGCCCCCCGCCTTCACCAACAGCTATTGCATCGACGCCAAGCTGGAGTTCCTGCGCCGGCATCCGCCGCTCAAGCCGACACATCTGGTGGTCGGCTCGTCGATCGCCTGGCGCAACATCGATGCCAGCGCCATCGTCGGCGAGAACCCGCACGTCCGGCCGCTGAACGGCGCGTTCTGCGGCCTGGCGATCAACCAGAGCGCGTTCGTGGCTCGGTTCCTGGTCGACCGCCTGCCCGGCATTTCCGACGTGCTGCTGGTCCTTGACCCGTTCGACATGAGCAGCTGCCGGGCGAGCAAGACAGCCGTGTTCGACACGGCCGATGTCGGCGCCTATCTCTCCGGCGCGCCGGACCTCGACTACTATTTCAAGTACTTCGACCTGTTTTCCCTGCTCACCAACGCCGTCGGCCGCAAGGAGACGTTCACGCCCTACGGCGACGGTCCGCTCGATACGGACCGCAGCTTCGGCCTCGTCTATGGCCCGCCGCGCCCCGCCCAGCCGGAATGCCTGGCGGCGCTCACCGCCTTCGCCGTCGACATGGAGAGGCGGGGCATCGCGCTCACCGTGGCCACCATGCCCCTGATGTCCGGCTGGTCGCGCGAGTACGACCCCGATGCCCGGGCGCGCAAGGCCCTGGCCGCGGAGCTGGCGTCGGCGCTGGCCCGCACGCAGGCCCGGCTATGGGACACCTGGTCGACCCTCGAGGTGCCCGCCGCCGACTACACCGACGCCGTGCATCTGCGCTGGAGCGCGACCGGACGCTTCACACGCCACCTGGTCTCCACCACGGGCTTCGGCACGCGCGACTAGGGACCACGACATGCTCTTCAACTCGGGCGTCTTCATCTTCGGCTTCCTGCCCGCGGCCTTGCTGGTGTTCCATGGCCTGGGCCTGCTCGGCCGGCGGCGCTGGGCTATCGTCTGGCTGACGGTGGCTTCGCTGGTGTTCTACGCCTGGTGGGATATCGGTAACGTGCCGCTGCTGCTGGCCTCCATCGTGGCGAACTTCGCCCTGCAGCGGCTGCTGGTGCGCCGGCGCTCGCGCGCCATCCTGATCGGAGGCATCACGCTGAACCTGGCGGCGCTGGTCTACTACAAGTACGCGGGCTTCCTGGCCCAGACCATCAATGCCGCCGCCGATGCCGGCCTGCCGGTGCCGCAGATCGTCCTGCCGCTCGCCATCTCGTTCTTCACCTTCCAGCAGATCGCCTACCTCTGCGACACCTACGATGGCCTGGTCGACGATTCGAACTTCGTCAACTACATGGCGTTCATCACCTTTTTCCCGCACCTGATCGCGGGCCCCATCACGCACCACAAGGAGATCATCCCGCAGCTCGCCGACCCCGGCCTGGCGCGCCCGGATGCCCGCATGATCGCGGCCGGCGCCACGATGTTCCTGGTCGGCCTGTTCAAGAAGGTGATGATCGCCGATTCGATCGCGATGTACGCCAACCCGGTGTTCGCCGCGGCGGCGCACGGCGAGCCCTTGACGTTGTTCGAGGCGTGGGGCGGCGGCCTCGCCTACACGCTGCAGATCTACTTCGACTTCTCCGGCTATTCCGACATGGCGGTCGGGCTGGGGCTGATGTTCGGCGTGCGCCTGCCCTTCAACTTCGACTCGCCCCTGAAGGCCGCGAGCGTCATCGACTACTGGGCGCGCTGGCACATGACGCTGACACGCTTCGTCACCGCCTACATCTATTCGCCCATCACGCTGAGCCTGACGCGCCGGCGCATGGCGGCCGGCAAGCCCGTGCCGCGGCGCGGCCGCATGAACCTCGAGACGTTCCTGTCGCTGGTCGCGCAGCCGACGTTCTTCGCCTTCCTGGTCATCGGCATCTGGCACGGGGCGGGCTGGCAGTTTGCGCTGTTCGGCGCCCTGCACGGCGCCTACCTCACCGTCAATCACGGCTGGCGCCTGCTGCGCAAGCGCTGGCAGTTGGATTGGAACGAGCACTCGCCGCTGTTCGTCGTACCGTCAGTGTTGCTCACCCTGGCCTGCGTCGTCTTCGGCCTGGTGCTCTTCCGTGCGCCCGATGTCGGTACCGCCCTGCATATGGTGGACGCAATGGTCGGCGGCGGCAGCCTCAGCCTGCACAGTTCGCAGCTCCTGTCGCACCGCCAGGTCCAGCTCATCCTCGTGCTGCTCGCCATCGTCTGGCTGATGCCAAACACGCAGGAATGGCTGCGCGGCACCCCGACCGGCCTCGGCGAGGTGCGTCCGCCGGGCTGGTTCGAGCGCCGGATCTCCGCGGCTTCCCTGGGCTGGCGGCCGTCGCCCGCGCTCGCCGTCATCGTCGGCCTGCTGGGTTTCCTCGCCATCGCCAAGGCGATCTCGGCGGCGCCGCCCGAATTCATCTACTTCAACTTCTAGGAGGACAGGGTGTTGGCTGAGAATTTGCTGCCCGATGGCCGGCTCCGGTTCGACCACCTGGGCGTCCTCGTGCCCGACCTGGCGCATGGGCGACAGCTACTGTCGTCCGTGCTAGGCGTCTCCTGCTGGACGGTCGAGTTCGAAGACCCCGTGAACGACGTCTTCGTCCAGTTCGGTCGCTGTCCCGGCGGCATGTGCTACGAGACGGTGGCGCCGCGCTCCGCGCTCAGCCCCGTGCGCAATGCGCTGAAGCGGCGGGTCAACATCTTCAATCACGTCGCCTACCGGGTGGCGAGCCTCGTCGGCCACGCAGCCTGCCTGCGCGCGGCGGGCTTCGGCGCCATTGCCGATCCCGTTCCGGCGGTGGCCTACGACAATCGGCCCATCCAGTTCTTCGCCAACGCCGACGGCTGGCTGGTCGAGCTGATCGAGGCGCCGGAACACCGTCACGTCTACATCGCCGAGCTACCCTCGGCCGGCGTCTTTTCATTTGGAGGTCATGATGTTGAGCAGCGACAGCGTCTATGAGCGCCTGAACCGGATCTTCCGCGACGTCCTCGACGACGATGCCATCGTGCTGCGGGCCGAGACCACGGCGGCCGACGTCGAAGGCTGGGACAGCATGGTGAACGTGCAGCTGATGCTGGGAGTCGAGCAGGAGTTCGGCGTCCACCTGTCGGCCGGCCAGATGCAGGCCTTGCACAATGTCGGCGACCTCGTCACGGCGATCGTGAGCCGCGCCGCCTGACACCGCGGGAGGGACCGGTGATTTCCAACCTGTTCGAATCGCTGGCTTGGCTGCCGCGCCCGCCCGCCGACTTCAGGCAGCGCCTGCGCGACGCGATGGAGCTCGACGCCCCCGGGCCGGCGCTGCACGCTCTCGCCACCCATGCGCTCGATGCGGCCAACCTGCGCCGGCTCTCCGCCGCCGTCGCAGCCCTCGCGGCGCGCGGCACCTCGCTCGCCCCGCTGGCACCCTTCAGGCTCGGCGTGCTGGGCAACGGCACCCTCGATCTGATCGTGCCCGCGCTGGTCGGCAGCGCGCTGCGCCACGGCGTGGCGTTGCAGTGCGTGACCGTTCCCTACGGGCTCTATCCGCGCGAGATCCTCGATCCGCAGTCGGCCATCAACCGGGCGGGCTGCGATGCCGTGCTGCTGGCGTTCGACGCGCGCGCCCTGCCGCTGCAGGCGGCGGATGCCTCGCCGGCGCAGGCGCTCGACATGATCGACGGCTTCCGCGACAACCTGCGCCGCCACGGCGGCACGACCTGCATCGTGCAGACGCTCGCGGCCTTCCCCGAGGCTCTGTTCGGCAGCGCCGACCGGCGCATCGCCGCGGCCCCGCGCTACCTGGTCGACGCCTTCAACCGCGACCTCGTTGCCCGGCTCGAGGGCTCGCCCGACATCCTGTTCGATGTTGCGGGCCTCGCCGAGACCGTCGGACTGGCGCGCTGGCATTGTCCGGCTCAATGGAACGTCGCCAAGCTGCCCTTCGCCGACGCCTGCGTGCCCCTCTACGCCGACCATGTCGGCCGCCTGCTGGGCGCCATGCGCGGCAAGTCGCGGCGATGCCTGGTCCTCGACCTCGACAATACCGTGTGGGGCGGCGTGATCGGCGACGACGGGCTGGAGGGCATCGAAATCGCCGAGGGCCATGCCGTGGGCGAGGCCTTCCGCGCCGTGCAGCGGCTGGCGCTCGACCTGCGCGGCCGCGGCATCGTGCTCGCGGTGTCGTCCAAGAACGACGATGCGGTGGCCCGCCGCGCCTTCCGCGACCATCCCGAGATGCTGCTGCGCGAGAACCATCTCGCGGTCTTCCAGGCCAACTGGAACGACAAGGCGAGCAACATCAAGGCGATCGCCGAGGAGCTGTCGCTCGGCCTGGAATCGTTCGTCTTCCTCGACGACAACCCGGTCGAGCGCGGCATCGTGCGCCGCCTGCTGCCCGAGGTCGCGGTGCCCGAGCTGCCCGACGATCCCGCCTACTACGCCCGCACCCTGGCCGCGGCCGGCTACTTCGAGAGCCTCGCCTTCTCCGAGGAGGACCGCCGGCGCGCCGAGTTCTACCAGCGCAATGCCGAGCGCGTTGCCCTGAAGCAGAGCGCCGGCGATCTGGGGGCCTACTATGCCTCGCTCGGCATGGAGATCCATTTCGCGCCGTTCGACGCCATGGGCCGCGCCCGCATCGTGCAGCTGATCAACAAGTCCAACCAGTTCAACCTGACGACGCGGCGCTACAGCGAGGCCGAGGTGGCGGCGCTGGAGCAGGACCGTGAGGCCTTCACCCTGCAGGTGCGCCTGACCGACGTCTTTGGCGACAACGGCATGATCAGCGTCGTGATCTGCCGCCCCGAGCAACTTCACGCGGCGGGATCCCGCACCTGGGCGATCGACACCTGGCTGATGAGCTGCCGCGTGCTCGGCCGCTCGGTCGAGCAGATGGTCCTGCGCGAGCTGGTCCTCGCCGCGCGCCGGCGCGGCATCGAGCGGCTGGTCGGGCGCTACATCCCGAGCGGCCGCAACACCATGGTCGCGGACCACTACGCGACCTTGGGGTTCTCCCGCGACGGCGAGGCCTGGGTGCTCGACGTCGCGTCGCCCGAGTCCGCGCCGACCATGAAGATCGTCCGCGCGCCCACCTTCGACTGCCCGCTCGAGACCCGTTCACTGGAGACCCGTTCACTCGAGGACCCTCCACCCGAGGACCGAGCGACCGCCGCCTAGAGCGGCGGCGGGTCAGGCGATGTGGCTGCGGTCCATGATCGCGCACAGCACGAAGAACGCGGTGCGCGCCAGCACTGCCGGCGCCAGGCTGCAGCGCACGGCGGCCGCGCACTGGCGCCACGCGGCGCCGCGCAGGCCCGTCTTCCACAATCGCCGCGCCCGCCGCGCCGCCCGCACGCCCGCCGCCTTGGCCGCGGCCCGCCGTGCGAGCATCGCCTGGCTGGCCGGCAGGCTGGCGCATGAATAGACGATCGAGCGCCGTTCCTCCCTGACGTTCTCGGCCGTCGCGATCAGCCGGCTGCTCTCGGCTCCCTCGTGCAGCCGATAGCAGGCCAGCGGCTCGGGCTCGTAGTGGACGGGCTTGCCGAGCGCGATGCGCTTCCACATGTCCCAGTCCAGGCAACTCGGCAGCGACGGCCGGAAGCCGCCGAGCTCCTCGTAGGTCGACCGTGCCACGACCATGCCGACGAACTGGATGCGTTGGTCGAGGAACTGGCGCCAGGCGAAGCCGCCGTCGAGCACGCCGCGCTGGCGGCTTTCGAGGTCCGCCAGCCCCGTCCACTGACCGTCCTCGTCCATGTAGATGATCCGGCAGAGCGCCGCCGCGACCTCGCGATGGGTCTCGATGCCCGACCGGGCGCGGCGATAGAACTCCGGCCGGACCGTGTCGTCGCCATGGAGGATGTGGACCCAACGGCCGCGCGCCCGCTCGATGCAGGCGTTGAAGTTGCCCGCGATGCCGAGGTTGTGGGTCTGGCGATGGAAGGCGACGCGACCGCCGCCGATCTCCCGAACCAGCGCTTCCGGATCGCCGATGGTCGAGCAGTTGTCCAGCACCTCGATCTGCATCGCCTCGACGCCGGGGTCCTGGCACAACACGCTCTGCAGCGTTTCGCGCAGGTAGTCTTCCCGGGCATTGTAGATGGGGATCATCACCGACCAGAACGGCCGCGCCGCGAGCGGCGGCAGCGGCAGGACTAACGGCGGTCGTTCTATGGCCGTGCGATCGGCGCCGCTGCTTCGCAGTGCCGCCGCGTCCTGCCTCCCGTTCGCCTCGGCGAACCGGTGCAACGATACCCTCAGCATTTCCCCGTCCCCCGACGCCGGCAGGCCACGCTCGCCGGCTGCGCTTTTTCGACTCACGGACGCTTCACCCTGCTGCCGGTGTGGCACTGACGGCAGTCCCGTGTGCACTCTAGCACGCCTCGACGGCCGGCCTCCGTGGCAAGGTAGTGTCTTATGGCGCATCCTGTCTCGCTGGTTGCAGTGCACCAATCCGTGCCACGCACGCAGGGGGCACGACGCCGTCACGCACCGACACCGGTCGGCCCGGTCGCTTTGGCGACAATCGGGCGATGTCCGATGCCCGCGGCCATGCCATCTTCTGTCGACAGCGCCTCTGGAGGATGATGAACTCGTAGTGCTGCTCGAGCGCCTCCAGGAGATGGCGCATGCGGTCGGAGCTCAGCAGGTGCGCCGAACGGGGGCTCCACGGGCCGGACGGCATCACATCGACACCCGACAGGGTGTCGCGGTGGATGGTGTTCTCGAGGTCCGATTCCTTGTCGATCAGCAGGCTGGCCAGGCCGTCGCGGTTGGAGCAGCGGAAGATCTGGTGCAGGCGCGGGCTGCGCCAGTCGCAATCGATCAGCAACACGCGCTTGCCGTTGCTGGCCAGCAGGCGCCCGAGCGAGGCCACCATCACCGACTTGCCCTTCCGAGGGCGTGGCCGAGCTGATCAGGATAGTCTTGGGCGAAGCGGCGGTCTCCGACAGCTCGACGCCCATATGCACGCGGCGCAGCGCCTCAGATTTTGTAGCGGTCAGTCACACCCCCAAAGACGCGGCGGGCGCGGAATTGTGCATTCCGTGTACGATCAGCCGCTGCCGACGCCTGCTCCCGTTTCCGCCCTGCTTGCGCAACTTGCCGCTTGACAAGAAAGACGCGAGCTTGCGGAAGGTAGGTCGGGAGCGCCTCTGCAGAGAGCGTAGGAAACGCCGATAAAAAGTCGGCAAATGCGTCCCTCTGCCCGACCTCGTTGATGTCTGCCCGCCATCCCCAGTCATCGAAGAAAATGACGGCCATATCGTCGATCAGAGGTTCGCAGAACCACAGGGCCTCGCGCGACGCCGAATAGATGTCACAATCGACCATGATCAAACTCGCCTTGGTGAGGCCGAGCCTGGTCACAGTGTCTTGCGTCAGCGTGTCCTTGAACCAGCCTTCGATGAGTCTGACGCGATCCGCGTTCACGCCCTTCGTCTGGAGATATTTGCGCGTGGCGGAGATGGTCGAATGATATTGGCCCGGTAACCACCCTTGTTGCTGCGCCTCCCGTGGCATCCCCTGGAAGGAATCAAAGCCAACGAGCGGCACGTGGGTCAAGCCTTCGCGCTCCAGGGCGTGATGCATTGCGGCGAGGGAAGTTCCCCGACTTACGCCGAACTCCAGATAGGTGCCGAAGGGTCCATGCCCCTGATTCTTCAGCGCGCGAATGGCCCCGGAGGAACATTCCGCAAAGGCGTCCTCAGGCACCAAGGGCGTCCAGCCCCACAAGACTCGCGCCGAGACGGCATCCTTGACGTAATGCAAGGATCGCTTGGCTCCGCGAACGGTGGTGCCCAGATGCAGCCCATCGAGCATTCTCATCACGAGTGCACGCGCTGAAGTTCCATGTCCTCCCATGGGCCTTCTCTCACTTATCGATCCGGCCGATCTTATTCGTCTGAAACGCGCGGCTTTTGGAGACGCAGTGCAGTGAGTTGGCATTGGATGAGTCCGCAAACGAGAGACGCGGCGAGCTGAAGTTCGCTTGTCTGGTCAGTTGCGTTGCCCGGCGGATTGGCGGCCGGAATAGCCACCCGGGTTTTCACCGGGCTCCATGCTCATGAATACATAGGACGGCTTCCCAAAG
Organism: Rhodospirillales bacterium; assembly: GCA_009377525.1. Lineage (GTDB taxonomy): Bacteria > Pseudomonadota > Alphaproteobacteria > Reyranellales > Reyranellaceae > Reyranella. The sequence continues at coordinate 6,642 of WHTW01000135.1, read as the reverse complement.
TGTGAGACAAGAGGGATTCGGTCACGTCACTTCCTTGCCACCGCAAAGTCTTGCTAGAAGCCGCGTCTTGAGCGGCCTTGCCGCACTTCACCAGAAAAGCCACCGGCCCTATTGTTGCAGCGATTTGGTGTGGGAAGGAAAGAAGATGCGACCGAGGCTGGTGGCCACTGTTGCCCTGCCTGCCGCCTTGTGGCTGCAGACGGGCCCGGCGGCCGCACAATATTGCGACAACCTCGAGGGCCAGGAAGTCAAGGTTTCGGGCACCATCGACCGCATGGTCGAGGCCGCCGGCGTGATTTTCTTCCGCGACCGCAAGACCGCCTGCCAGTTCGGCATGGTCACCCATCGCAACGACAAGGGCTGCAAGCCCGGCGCGCAGGTCGAGGTTTCGGGCAAGCTGATCAAGAACAAGTTCCTGCCCGACACCTACGACATCGACCGCAGCGGCAAGCCGGCCGCCGAGACGCCGATCTGCAAGTGACAACCTCATCCTCTTCCGGACCGCGCGCATCCTGCGCGCTCATGATCATGAGGCGCGCAGGATGCGCGCGGTCCGGAAGAATCTGATCACTCCTTCATGAAGGCGTTGAGATCCGGCGTCGGGATCGACGTGTCGAGATAGGTAAAGGTGCCCTTGTCCTTGACCTCCTTCGCCGCGTTCACCAGGCCGGTCATTGCCGCGCGGTAGAGCGAGGTCGCGAGGCTGATGCGCTTGACGCCGGCGGCCTCGAGCTCGGCGCGGCTGAACGAGCGGCCCTTGATGCCGACCATGAAGTTGAACGGCTTGCCGATCGAGCTGCACACCTTCTTCACCGCCGCGAGATCGGGCAGGCCCGGCGCGAACAGCACGTCGGCTCCGGCCGCCTCGTAGGCCTTCAGGCGCTTGATGACGTCGTCGAGGTCGGCGCGTCCGCGCAGGAACCCTTCCGCGCGCGCCGTCAGGGTGAACGGAAATGGCAGCGCCTGCGCCGCCTTGGCCGCAGCCGCGACGCGCGCCGCCGCTTCCTCGACATCGTACAGCGGCTTGTCCTTGTCGCCGGTGGCATCCTCGATCGACCCGCCGACCAGGCCCACGCCGGCCGCTTGCCGGATGGTCTCGGCCGCAGCATCGGGAGCATCTCCAAAACCCTTCTCGAGGTCGGCCGCCACCGGCAGGTCGCAGGCCTCGACGATCTGCCTGGCATTCGCCAGCGCCTCCTCGCGGCTGACCTTGCCGTCGCGCTTACCGAGCACGCCCGCCTTGGCGCCGCTCGACGTCGCCAGCGCCTCGAAGCCCAGCCCGGCCAGGACGCGCGCCGAGCCTCCGTCCCATGGATTGGGGATGACGAACGAACCCGGCGCCTCGTGCAGGGCGCGGAACTTCTTGGCTTTGTCGGCCTGGCTGACGGTCATGGCTGGCTTCCTCCGCTCGAAAACGCGGCGAGTTTGTCGGCAGGGTCACCCTCGCGCAACGAGGAATAGCACGAGCGTCGCTCATGCGTTGCCTTAGAGCACATTATGCCGGCTGGAATCAGCCGGACACAATGTGCCCGGTGAAACGAGCAAAGTCCGTGCGCGCGTTTCCGACCTCATGGAACCGCGAGCGGTTCCATGAGGTCGGAAACCGCACTAGCTGGACTTGATGTTGCCCTTGGTGATGACGTCGGCCCAGCGCTTCATTTCGGCAGACATCTTGGCTTGCGCCTCTTCCTGGGTGCTGCCGGACGTCACGATACCGAGCTTCAGCATGCGCTCGCGGAAGTGCATCAGCCCGACCAGGGCAGCGACCAAGTCTTGACGTTGGTGAAGCTCTTCATGGCCTCAAGCACGCCTTCCTTGTAGCCGAGCCCTGAATCCTTGATGCCGCCGAAGGGCGACATCTCGATGCGATAGCCCGGCACCTCCCAGACGTTGACGGTGCCGACCTGCAGCTCATCGACGAAGCGCGTGATGTAGTCCAGCCGGTCGGTGCAGACGCCGGAAGACAGGCCGTAGGCGGTGCCGTTGGATACCTTGATCGCGTGGTCGATGTCCTTCACGCGGATGATCGGGATCGCCGGACCAAAGGTCTCCTCGCGCACCAGCTCGCACGTGGGATCGACATGGTCGACCACGGTGGGCGGGAATAGCGCACCGCGGCGGTCGTTGCCGTGCAGCAGCTTGGCTCCGTGCCTGGCCACGGCCTCGCTGACGCGGTTCTGGAACAGGGTGGCGGCGCGCTCGTGGATCACCGTGCCCACATCGGTCTCGGGATCGAGCGGGTCACCCGCCTTGAGCTTCCTCGCCTTGGCGAGCACGCGCTCGACGAAGGCGTCGGCGACGCTGTCGACCACGATGATGCGCTTCACCGCCGTGCAGCGCTGGCCGGAGTTCTTGGTGGCGCCGGCGACGGCGAGCTCGGCCGCCTTGTCGAGGTCGGCATCCTCCATGACGATCAGCGGATCGTTGCCGCCCAGCTCCAGCACCAGACGCTTGTAGCCCGCGGTGTTGGCGATGTGCTTGCCGACGCGCACCGAGCCCGTGAAGGTCACAAGGTCGGCACGCGGGTCGGTGATCATGGCGTCGCCGATGTCCGACGGATTGCCGGTGATGACCGACAACATCTCAGGTGGCAAGCCCGCCTCGTAGAGCGTGTCGGCGAGGAACAGCGCGGTGAGCGGCGTCAGCTCGGTGGGCTTCAGCACCACGCAGTTGTTGGTGGCGAAGGCCGGCGCCAGCTTGTGCGCCACCATGTTCAGCGGATGGTTGAACGGCGTGATCGCCGAGATGGCGTTGAGCGGCTGGCGCAGGGTGAAGATCTTGCGCGACTTGCCGTGCGGGGTGAGATCGCAGGAGAAGGTCTGGCCGTCATCGAGCAGGCAGAGCTGGCCCGCGAAGGTGAAGACGTCGAAGGCGCGGCCGACCTCGTAAAGCGAGTCTTTTAGGCAAAGGCCCGATTCCAGGGTGATCAGGCGCGACAGTTCTTCCTTCCGCGAGACCAAGAGCTCGGCGGTCTTGAGCAGAATCTGCTGGCGCTGGTAGCGCGTCAGCTTGGGCTTGTAGGCATGGGCGATGCGGAAGGCCTCGGCCACCAGTTCGGGTGTCGCGCGGGGCACGCTGCCGACCAGGCGGTCGTCCCACGGGAAACGAACTTCGAGGCGAGCGTCGGTCTCGACCTTCTTGCCGGCGATGCGCAGCATCTCGTGCCGAACATCGCTGCGGATCATCGTGTCCATGGTGTCTCTCAGGCGACGAGGTTGAGGGCGAGGTCGAAGGCGTCGAAGTTGCGCCAATGGCGCGACGCGCCGTCGGCGGCAAGCTTGCGATTGCAGAGCAGCGGCACCTTCTGCTCGGAGATGCCGCCATGGCTGCGCAAGGGCTCGGTCAGGCCCGACAGGTCGTGGCGCGACGCCGAGGTGCCCAGCACCTTGTGCTTGGTCGAGACGCCCACCAGGTCGCCCAGGCGGTCGGCCGGCAATTCGAAACGCGCCGCAGCCTCCTGCCTGGAGAGCGCCGCCTCGATGCCGGGCATTGCCTTGAGCTTGGCGGCCATCGCCTCGGCCGTCGTGCCGGCGGGCAGATAGACCACTGCGAACGAGCCCAGGGCGCCGTGATGCACGACGTAGGGATCGGTGATGGGCAGGATGACCCGCGCCTGATCCTTGCCGAGCCAGCCGTCGAACACGTCCTGCAGGTAAATGACGTCGGGCTGCCCGTCGGCGCCGAACTTGGCGTTCATGCCGTGGTCGGCGGTGAGCGCGATGGTGCAGCCCATGGCGTCGAGCCTGGCCATATAGCCGTCCATCATGGCGTAGAAATCGTCGGCCATCGGCGTGCCGGGCGCGTGCTTGTGCTGGATGTAGTCGGTGGTCGACAGATACATGATCTGCGGCCGGTCACGTTCCATGATCTTGACGCCGGCGGCGAACACGAACTCCGACAGGCCGGCGCTGTAGACGTCGGGCACCGCCATGCCGACAAGCTCATTCACCTTGTCGATGCCGTTCTCGGCCACGGTCGCCTTGTCGGACTTCTCTGACGAGAAGCTGCAGGCCTTGCCGGCGCCCAGTTCCAGCCCCTTGCCCAAAAGGCCGCGCAGCTTGTCCTTGGCGGTGATGACGGCGATGCGGCAGCCGGCGCGCTGGAACGACGGGAATAGTGTCTCGATGCGCAGGAACTTGGGATCATTCATCATCACCTCCTTCCCGCTCTCGGGATCGAGGAAGTAGTTGCCGCAGATGCCGTGCTCGGCGGGCGGCCGGCCGGTGACGATGGAGAGGTTGTTGGGGTTGGTGAAGGACGGCACGACGCAGTCGGCCAAGAGGCTCGTGTCCCGGGTCAGCACCTTGCCGAACCATGGCGCGCGGCCGGCCTCGACGGCGCGCTCGATGTAGCCCGGCTCCGAGCCGTCGACGCAGACCACGACGGTGGGCTGGCGCGGCAGTCGGTAGCGGCGGCCGTTGACGGCGATCTCGCCGCCTGTCGGATTGAGACCATCGGGTGCCATAATGCCTCCTACTCCGCCGCCAACGCCGGGCCGCCGTTGCTGACCCGCATCTCGTCCAGCACCTCGCGCACCGCCAGCAGCGCTCCCTCCATGTGCTGGGGATAGAGGCGGCCGATGCAGCCGATGCGGAACGAGTCGGCCACGGTGAGCTTGCCCGGATAGATCACATAGCCGCGGTCCTTCAGCGAGTCATAGAAGCGCTGGAAGACGAACTTGGGATCGGTCGGCATGTGGAAGGTGACGATGATCGGCGCCTGCAGGCGGTCGGGCAGCAGGGTGTGGAAGCCCATGGCGCGCATGCCGTCGATCAGCACCCCGGCATTTTCCCGATAGCGCTTGCCGCGGCCGGCGACGCCGCCCTCTGCGGCATGCTCCTCGATCGCCTTGCCCAGAGCCACGATGACATGAATGGGCGGCGTGAAGCGGTACTGGCCGGTGCGCGCGAAGGCCTCGGCCTGGTCGAACAGGTCGAGCACCAGCGTGGTCGCGTTGCCCTTGCATTCGGCCAGCGCCTCGTTGCGGCAGATCACGAAGCCCAGGCCCGGCACGCCCTCCAGGCACTTGTTGGACGACGCGGCCAGCGCGTCGTAGCGGATCTGGCGGGCATCTATCTCGAGCGCCCCGAAGGCGCTCATGGAATCGACCAGCAGGCGGCGGCCGTGCCGCGCGACGATCTCCGCCACCTCGGCAATGGGATTGAGGATGCCCGACGTGGTCTCGCAATGGACGGCGAAGACATGGCTGATCGCCTTGTCGTCGGCCAGCATGCGGTCGAGGCGCGCCAGGTCAGGCGGCGTGTCCTCCGGCGTTTCGAGCGACGTCGTCGCGCGGCCGGCGATCTGGGCGATCCTGAGAGCGCGCCGGCCGTACGCGCCGTTAATCAGCACCAGCAGCTTGCCGGTCCTCGGCACGAACGAGGTGATCATCGCCTCGACGGCGAAGGTGCCCGAACCCTGCACCGGCACAGTGACGTGCGTGCCCTGGCCGCCCGCCAGCTCGACGATCCTGTCGAGCACCATGCGGTTGACGCGCAGAAACTCGGCGTCGCGCGAACCCCAGTCGTGGATCATGGCCTGCTTGACCGCGGCCGAAGTGGTGAGCGGGCCGGGCGTCAGCAGCAGCGGATCTCCGGTTTCCGACGTGGCTGGCTTGAATGGGGCGGGCTTGGCCATGCGGCGATTCATGGGCTCGCGGCCTCTATGCGTCCAGTATATATTCCATATGTTACTTATTGGTTTTCCATATATGACGCCGACGCAGCTGCGCGCCTTCCATCTGGTGGCCGAATCCGGGTCCTTCTCCGCCGCCGCCCGCGCCTCGGGGCTGAGCCAGCCCAACCTGTCGAGCCAGGTCACGGCCCTGGAGCAGGCCTACGGCGTGCGCCTGTTCGACCGGCGCGGCCGCAGCGTGGCGCCGACCGAGACCGGCCGCCAGCTCCACGGCATCACCATGCGGCTGTTCGCCGTGCAGGACGAGGCCCGTGCCCTGCTGGCCGGCGAGCAGGCGCTGACCCGCGGGCATCTCCGGATCGCGGCCGATTCGGCGCACCATGTCGTGCCGATCATGGCCGCGCTTCGCGACCGCACCGAACGCCTCACCTTCGCGCTGTCGATCGACAATTCGGCCGTGGTGCTGGAGCGCCTGCTGCGGCACGAGGCCGACGTCGCGGTGATGGCCAAAAGCGTGTCCGACCCGCGCCTGCATGCGGTGCGGCTGCGCGCCGACCGCGTGGTGCTGTTCGTGCCCACCCGTCATCCGCTGGCACGGCGAGGCCGGGCGCCGTTGTCGGCCCTGGCCGGGCAGTCACTGGTGCTGCGCGAGCGCGGCTCGATCACGCGCGAGGTGGTCGAACAGGCGATGGCGTCGGCCGACATCAGGCCCGACGCCATCGTCGAGGTACAGACCCGCGAGGGCGTGCGGGAGGCGGTGGCGGCAGGCTTCGGCATCGGCGCGGTGTTCGCCAGCGAACTCGGCGAGGACCGTCGCTTTCGTCGCATCCTGGTCACCGACACCGATCTCAATGTCGCCGAATATGCCGTGTGCCTGCAGGAGCGCCGCCGCGTGGCGCTGGTGCGCGCGTTCATGGACGAGGCGACGAGGCTTGCCGCCATCTGAGTCATGGTCTTCCGGACCGCGCGCGTCCCCGCGCGCCTCATGATCATGAGCGCGCGGGGACG
>WHTW01000134.1:15780-20310 GCA_009377525.1 Rhodospirillales bacterium | reverse complement strand
CCGATTCATGCTGCGAAGATTATGTAATCCCCGGTGATGTTCCCGGACAGACTCTGAGAGGTAGTGGTCACAGCCCCTTAAGCCGTCGATCAGTCCCCGGTCTGAAAGTCGGAGTCTCCGTTTTCCTTCACAACGACCTACTGGCGCCACACCCCGAGTGGTCCTCCGGCGCCGGTTGATTTGACTCGACCATCCATTCGAATGCACATTAGAATTCATTGTTACGGGCGACGAGGGACGTATGAAGACCGCCCCTGATCTAAATCATCCCGACTTCATCGCCGATCCCCACGCCGTCTATTGCCGGCTGCGGACGGAGGAGCCGGTTCACTGGAACCCTTCCCTTCGAGGATGGGTGGTCACGCGCTACGCAGACGTATCGAAGGCGCTGAAGGATCCGCGCCTTTCGGTCGCGAAGCTGCAACCCTTTCTGGACCATGCTCCCGAGACGCATCGGAAGGTCGAGAGGGTAAGCGCCGTGCTGGCGAACTGGATGGTCTTCAACGATCCGCCGCGACATGAAAGGCTGCGCAAGGCACTGGCCAAGTACTTCATGCCTCAGGAGGTCGCGCGGCTCCGTCCGCTCATACTGCAACGCGTCGAGGAGCTGATCGACGGCTTCAGGGGTCGCGATCGAGTGGATTTCATCGAATCTTTCGCTGTCTTCCCGGAGCCCGGCCTGTTCAAGGTCGACCGTACCAATAACCGCCACGTCGCTTTCGGCCTGGGCATCCACTTCTGCCTTGGTGCACCCCTCGCACGCCTCGAAGCGCAGATCGCCTTCGACCGGCTGCTTTCGAGGCTGTCGGGGATCCGGCTCGAGACGCACCAACCAGTATGGCACGACGAACTCGTGACCCGCAGCATGGAACGGCTCGTCATCTCCTACGACATGGTGGCGTGAACATGTCACAGGCGCCACTCGGTTTGGATGCTGTCCTCGCGGGCCAAGCCAGCCGCATTACCGTCGGCGAGCTCTTGCGGGTGCAGGCGCGGCTGCGCCCGGAAGCGCCCGCCGTGGTCGATCGGGGCCGGACGTGGAGTTACGGGGAATTCAACGCCCGCGTAAACCGGCTCGCGCACGCCCTGGGAGCGTTGGGCCTGCAGCGAGGTGAGCGTATCGCGATCCTTTCCGAAAACCGTTCCGAGTACCTTGAGCTGGCGTTCGCCGCCGCAAAGCTTGGACTGATTTTCTGCGCTCTGAATTGGCGTCTTACCGAAGGGGAGCTGCTCCATTGCATTCGGCTGACGACACCCAAGGCAGCGCTGGTATCGGAACGGTTCGCACGCGTGCTGTCGGCCCTTGAGCACGGTTGCAGCACCATCTTCGAACTCGGGGCCGATTACGAGAAGCGGCTGGCGGCGCAGCCCGCCGACGAACCCGACATTGCAGCACAGCCGGAGGACGGTCTGGTCGTCATCTACACCAGCGGAACGACGGGACTGCCCAAGGGCGCCCTGATCAGCCACCGGGCGGAGATCGCGAGGCTGCATGTGAACTGCCTCGATTTCGACCTCGATCGGACCGATGCTTTCGTTGCGTGGCCGCCATTGTTCCACATGGTGTCCACGGATCAGTCCATCAGCCTGCTCAGTATTGGTGGAAAGGTGATCGTCATCGACGGGTTCGACATTGATCGGATTCTGGAAAGCGTCGAGACGGAGCGCCAATGGTGGCTCGTCCTGATGCCGGGCATGATCGACCAGCTTATTCACGAGATCCGAGGACGGGGCATCAGGCCAAAAGGGATCAAGCTGATTGGCGCCATGGCCGATCTCGTTCCGCGGGCGCAAATCGCCGAGATCACGCACCTGCTGCAGGCGCCCTACGCCAATACCTTCGGCTCGACCGAGACGGGGATCCCGCCGATGTCCGGCGGGCGTATCCCTGTTGGCGAGACACCGACTGACCTGTCCAAGAGCCAGAACTCCCTATGCGAGTTCCGACTCGTCGACGCGGAAGACCGCGACATGCCGGATGGGACGCCCGGCGAGCTGGCATTTCGTGGCCCGACACTATTCAGCGGTTACTGGAATGCTCCGGAGGTGAACAAAAAGGACTTTCGCGGCGGATGGTTCCATATGGGCGACATGTTCGTCCGGCGGCCGGACGGCAAGCTCGATTTCGTGGACCGTGCCAAGTACCTGATCAAGTCGGGCGGCGAGAACATCTATCCGGCGGAGATCGAGCGCGTCTTGCTCGCCGATCATCGTGTCGCCGACGCTGTCGTGGTCCGCAGCCCGGACGAGAAATGGGGCGAGGTGCCCGTCGCCTTCGTCGCGCGCAGGGATGAACGGCTGACTGCCGACGACCTTTTCGAGCTCTGCCGCCGCGAACTCGCCGGATACAAGCGTCCGAAGGACATTCGCTTCGTCGCCTTCGATGCCCTGCCACGAAGCACCACGGGGAAAATCCAGCGCCACGAAGTCGAGCGCTGGCTGCGGCAGGATCGGGCTCGAGGATGACTCGGGTGGCACGGAAATGACCCGCGAAATCGCGATCGTCGGCATCGGCGAGACCCCGCCAGTGCGTCGTTCAGGCCGCAGTCTTCGCGCAATGGTCGTCGACGCCGTGCTGGCCGCCCTCGACGACGCGGGAATCTGCCCGAAGGAGGTTGACGGTTTGGTCACCGACGCGGTGATCATGCCGACGGAAGTCCCTTACGACTACCTCGCTGCTCAGCTCGGCGCATCGAACTGTTTCGCGGCTTCCGGTTCGATGGGCGGCGCGGGAATCGTCTGTGCGCCCCAGCTCGCGCAGCATGCGATCGCATCGGGCCTCGCCAACGTGGTTGTCTGCTACTTCGGCGTCGACTGGGGTACCCGCGCCGGGGGCCCTTACGCTTTCCACGACCTTTACCCCGCAAAGCGGGCATTCGAGAAGCCCTACGGCTTCAACGCGCAGCCGATCTATTTTGCCCTCTGGGCGCGACGCTACATGCACGACTACGGTCTCACCGAGCGCCAGCTCGGCGCTTTGGCTGTGTCGCACCGGCAACACGCCCTCCTCAACGGCCGCGGCCAGCTTCGCGACTCCCTGACGCTCGACCAGTACCTCAACTCGCGCATGATCGCAGACCCGCTTCGGGCAGCGGACTGCTGCTTGATTACCGACGGGGCCGGCGCCTTCGTGATGACGGCCATGGATCGCGCACGCGATTGTTCGAAACGGCCGGTCAAAGTGCTCGGGACGGGGTTTGCCTCGGCGCCCGTCACCGGCGACTCGGTGTTCACGCAGGGTTCCTGCCTCACCGCTATGCCTGGCGCCGCCGAAGCCGCTCGGCGCGCTTTCGCATCCGCTCGCCTTGGCCCGAAGGATGTCGATTTCGCCGAGATCTACGACTGCTTCTCGATCTCCTGTCTGTTGCAGCTTGAAGACACCGGTCTCTGCCGCAAGGGCGAGGCCGGCTGCTTCATCCAAGACGGCGGCATCGCGCCAGGCGGTCCCCTGCCGGTCAACACGCATGGCGGATTTCTCGCATACAGCTATCGCCTTGGGATCGAGCATGTAACCGAGGCGGTGCGACAACTCCGGCATGAGGCTGGCAGGGCCCAGGTTCCCGACGCCGAAATCGGCCTCGTGACCGGATTGTCGATGCCCGACTTCGGCGTGCTGCTGCTGGGACGATGATGGAGCGGCCCATGACGGACGAACAGATACCCGAATTCGCCCCGTTCTGGCGCAACGTCGCGGCGCGCCGGCTGTGCTTTCCAAGGTGTGAGGCGTGTGGTCGCTTCCATTGGTATCCGCTGACACGTTGTCCACATTGCTTCGCCGCGGACATCGAATGGTGCGCCGTCGAGCCCCGGGGCACACTCTATTCATGGACGGTTGTACGGCATGCCTTCGCGGCCACATTCGTCGACAGGCTGCCGTACGTCGTCGGCCTCATTGAATTCCCAGACGCACCGGGGATCCGACTCGTTTCGGAAGTTCGCACGGCATCGACAGACGCGTTGTGGGTCTCGATGCCCGTGCGAGCCAGGTTCGTGGACGGCTCTGGTGCCGGCGAGCTGCATTTTGTTCCGACAACGCCAAACGGAAGAGAATCCCATGAAGATTCCGATCTTTGCGACTCCTCAATTCAGTGAACTCCCGCGACTGCCGGCTACCTAAGGAGGAAGCTATGGACTATGATCTGAAGATTGTTAGCGCCGAGATCGTCGACGGATCTGGCAGAGAGCGCTATCGCGGCGACGTGGCGGTCAAGGATCGGCGCATCGTCGCGTTGGGCGCCGCTCCAGGGCAAGCTCACAACACCATTGATGCCGGTGGCCTGGTCGTTTCGCCCGGCTTTGTCGACATTCACACGCACTACGACGCGCAAGTCATGTAGGACCGCATGCTCAGCATTTCGCCGTGGCACGGCGTGACGACGGCGGTACTCGGCAATTGCGGCTTCGGCGTCGCGCCGACCCGGCCGGCGCATCGGGACCTGATCGTGCGGACCCTCGAGAAGGTCGAGGGCATGAGTGTCGACGCGCTTGAGGCCGGCCTTGGCGCCAATTGGCCGTTCCAAACCTTTGCGG
>WHTW01000134.1:0-15770 GCA_009377525.1 Rhodospirillales bacterium | reverse complement strand
TTCCTCGACGCAATCGAGCAGCGCGGCGTCGCGATCAACATCGGAGTCCTCGTCGGTCATACACCGGTGCGCCTTTGGGTGATGGGCGAAGCAGCTACCGAACGCGCGGCCACGTCCGCGGAAATCGCCGAGATGAAGGCGATCGTGCGAGGAGCGATCGATGCCGGAGCGATCGGGTTCGCGACATCAAAGGCCTCGACCCATGTCGGCTATGGTGGGCGACCCGTGCCGAGCCGAGTCGCCGACTTGGCCGAAATCAAAGCCCTGGCCGGTGTTTTGGGCGAAGCCGGCCGTGGAATCATGCAGGCGACCATCGGCAAGGAATTGTTCCTGGATGAATTCGTGGAGATTGCCCGAGCGACCGGACGGCCGATCACATGGACGGCCCTGCTTGCCGGCCTTTCGTTCGGCGTCGGCGACCACCGCCAACAGCTCGCGCGCTCGGAAGCCATCGCAGCCGAGGGATTGAAGATCGTGCCACAGGTCACGCCCCGGCCGCTCAATTTCGAGTACCAGTTCAAGGCACCGTTCCCGTTCGAGCCACTGAGCCTGTTCAAGCCGATTTCAGCCGCAGATACCGACGGCAAGGCTCGCATTTACGCTGATCCGGAGTTTCGACGGGCCTTCGCAGAGCGGCTGCTGACGAACGGTCCTCCTACGTTCCGCGCCACCTTCGCCAAGACGGTGGTCGGCCAGTACACGCCACAGCCGGAGTTGGAGGAGCGCCTGCTTTTCGACATCGCGCGTGAACGCAGTGTCCTGCCGACGGATTTGGCGCTCGACATGGCGCTGCGTACCAGACTCGAAGCGCGCTTCCGCATGCCGGTGGCCAACCACGAGGAGAGCGAAGTAGAGCCGTTGCTGAAGAGCACGTGCACCGTGGTGGGACTGTCTGATGCCGGTGCGCATGCCAGCCAGCTCTGCGACGCGTGCTTGCCGACCTATTTTCTCGGGCATTGGGTGCGGGAGAAGGGCGCATTTAGTCTCGAAGAAGGAGTTCGCATGCTGACATCGCGCCCCGCAGAGGTGTTCGGTCTCGTAGATCGCGGTCGCCTGGCGCTCGGTGCACCGGCCGATCTGGTGATCTTTGATCCCGCGACGATCGGTGCGAGCAAGCTGCGCCGCATAAACGACTTCCCCGCTGGAGCTGACCGACTGATCTCGGATGCATCCGGCATCGAAGGCGTGGTCGTCAACGGAACCGTGATTCGCAGCCGCGGCGTCGACGCAGTCGATCCGGCGGGGCCACTGCCAGGCGTGGTGCTCCGCGGAGGTCGTGCAGCCGCCTAGCTTCGTGAGGATCGACTGTAAACGGCGGGAATGACCATCACTTCGGGGATTGAGCTATCTCGTTCGACGTACATGCGCTGCATGTCCGCAGACGGACGGTTCCAGCAAGAGGTTGTCTCAAAGGTTGAGTTCTAGGCGAGGAGAAAGACAATGCATGTCGGAATGGCCACCATATTCCAAAATACCGGACGTCAGCTCACGGACCGGGAGGTGTATTTGAATGAGCTTGCGCTGGCCGATATGGCCGAACCGCTAGGCTTCGAGTCGATCTGGTCGGTCGAGCATCACTTCACCGACTACACGATGTGCCCCGATGTCGTGCAGTTCCTGTCCTATATGGCCGGGCGAACCAAGGACGTGCGCCTGGGGTCGATGGTCGTGGTATTGCCTTGGCACGATCCCATGCGCGTTGCCGAGCAGGTCTCCATGCTCGACCAGTTGTCGGGAGGTCGCATGATCCTTGGTCTGGGTCGTGGCGCGGGCAAGGTCGAGTTTGACGGGTTTCGGCTGGATATGGGTGAAAGCCGGGAGCGCTTTGTCGAGTACGCCGAGGCGTTGCTCAACGGCCTTGAGGCGGGACTCATGAAACACAATGGCAAGTTCTATCGGCAGCCGCCGGCAGCAATCCGGCCAGCTCCATTCAAGAGTTTCCGGGGCCGCACCTACGCCGCGGCGGTAAGCCCGGAAAGCTCGCGGATTATGGCCAAGCTTGGCGTCGGCCTGCTGATCATCCCGCAAAAGCCCTGGCGTGAGGTCGAAAAGGAGCTTGCGGAGTACAATCGGCTCTATCGCGAGATCAATGGCACGGATGCACCGCAGCCCATTTCGGCTGGCTGGACCTTCGTCGATGAAAGCCCGGAGCGAGCGCGCGAGATGGCGTTGAAGTACATCGGTGGCTACTACCGTACCGTGCTCGCCCACTATCAGTTCGCGGGCGAGCATATCAAGAATACCAAAGGCTACGAGTACTATGCCAAGATGAACGAGAAGCTGCATAGTTACGGTGAGGAAAAGGCAATAGAATTCTTCGCCGAGCTACAGGTCTACGGTACTCCAGATCAAGTCTACGAGAAGATCATGGCCATTCACCGACAGACCAAGAACTCGGGTTATGTTGGCGTATTCTCCTATGCGGGGATGGCCCATGAGGAAGCAGTGCGCAACATGCGGCTGTTCGCCAAGACAGTGATGCCCGAGCTCAAGAAGTTTGACGCCGGTGCTGCCATCGATCGCGCAGGCGTGTTGCCGGATCACCGCTATGCCCACGCAGCTGAGTGATCGAAGCGCTAAACCAGACCGCTGAGGGCGGAGAAGATTCTCGGCAGGGCACATTCCGGTTCGGCCACGCGCTTGCGCTCCTGAGGCGCCTTGCACCGCTCGTTGGGAGGCGGCCGTCGATGTCGCGCGCGATAGCCCCACCGTGCTGGTCGACTCCCGGACAGGGCCGCACCCGTGATGCAGTTGTCGTTCCGACACGAAGCGTTCGCTCTGTGTCGACATCCGTGCGAACCCCGGCGGCTTCGACCATCGGACCATGAAGCTCGTGCCGCCATCACCGCAAGATGGAGACAAGACAGCGCATATGATGCATCTCGATGACCTTGTCTCCTTCACCTACGCATTGGCTGTGCCCAGGACGAAGCGAGCGGCGGCGTTTGTACGCCAGATGAGAAACTGAAAACGATCTCGGCGGCGCCATCCGCGCCTGCTTCCGGGCGCGCATGGAACCGGGTTTGTCGCCGGAGCTGTTTGATCACGCGTTTGCTGCATTTCTGATTCGCTTGTCCTTTTGGCCGTTGGCCGTGGCACTGTCTTCGGCTTGAAGAAGGTTCTGCCTTAGATGCTGCAGCGACTTTATGAGCATTCGTTGTCGTTGGATCGGCATACCTGCGAGTGCCTGTTCCCGAGTTCGGGCAGCAATGGACCACATGCGTGCGAGCAGAGGCTGCGCCCTGTCCGTTAGATAGAGCCGGAACGCGCGCCGGTCATGCGGATCAGGCCTACGGGTCACCAAACCGGCTGCCTGAAGACGATCGAGAAGGCGGACGAGCGTGATCGGCTGAATCTCCAGGCGGTCTGCGAGGGAGGCCTGACTCACGCCTTGCTGGCGTGCCAGATAGGCGAGCGCTCTCCATTGAGCTTGCGATAGACCGAGTGCCTGCGCCCGCTGATTGAAATTGCGGCGCAGCAGGCGCGCGACATCCCCCACGAGAAATCCAATACTTGAATCTGGATCCACCACGACAGCCTCCCATATCAGTCGCTATATAGTAAGTATTACTTATAATATACACCTTATGCCTTTTTTACATACCTGGTCTACGCTGCCGAACAACTGGACAGACACCGCGCCATCTTGCCAGTCGTCGAGAATCAAATAAGCATTCAAAAAATGGACGTTTCGCTTTCGACCGGGAGATTCGACTATGAGAGCGACGAGACGCGCATTTCTGAGCGGCGCATCGGCGATGGCAGCTGCTCTTGGCAGCGCTGGCGCATACGCGCAAAAGGGAAAGTATGACGACGGTGCCAGCGACACCGAGATCAAAATCGGTAACGCGAGCCCCTATAGTGGGCCGGCCTCCGCATATGGCGTGATTGGCAAGGCCATCGACGCCTACTGGAAGATGGTCAATGATCAGGGCGGCGTCAACGGCCGCAAGGTGAAGTTCATCACGATGGACGACGGCTATAGCCCGCCCAAGGCCGTCGAAGTGGTGCGTCAACTGGTCGAGCAGGAAAAGGTGTTCGCAATGTTCCAAACGCTGGGAACACCCAGCAACACTGCGATCCAGAAGTACTTGAACACCAAGAAAGTGCCACAGCTCTTTGTGGCCACGGGCGCCTCCAAATGGGGCAAGCCGAAGGAGTTCCCGTGGACGATGGGCTGGCAGCCCGACTACCACACCGAGGCGGTGATCTATGCCAAGCATATCCTGGCCAACGTCAAGGATCCGAAGATCGCCGTGCTGATGCAGAACGACGATTACGGCAAGGACTATTATGACGGCATGCGCGACGGGCTGGGCAAGGACGTCGGTAAGATCGTCAAGCACGTCACGTACGAAGTGACCGACCCGACGGTCGATTCGCAGATTATCCAGCTTAAGGACTCGGGCGCCAACGTATTCTTCAACATCACGACGCCGAAATTCGCGGCCCAGGCTATCCGCAAGGCGGCCGACATCGGCTGGAAGCCGGTCCATTACCTGAACAACGTATCCTCCTCGGTAGCGGCAGTGCTGAAACCAGCCGGATTCGAGAACAGCCAAGGCATCGTCACAGCGGCCTATCTGAAGGATCCCACCGACAAGCAGTGGGACAATTCGGACGACATGAAAGCTTGGCGCATGTGGATGGCCAAATACAATCCCAGTGCCAGCTTGGCCGACGGCTTCAACGTTTATGCGTATGCCGCTTCCTACACGTTGCACAAGACACTGGAGCAGTGTGGCAATGAACTCACACGCGCCAACCTGATGAAGCAGGCGGCCAACCTCAAAAAGCTCACCGTCCCGCTGCTGCTGCCGGGCATCACCGTCAACACCAGTCAAACGGACTTCTATCCCATCCAGTCGGAGCGCCTGCAACGCTTTCAGGGCGAGAGTTGGGACCTGTTTGGCGACGTAATGTCAAACGAAAGCACCTAGCACGCACGGCTGCAGCTGCGCTCGCCATTCAAGTCTCCTGTCTCGTTAGAACCGTGGGGACCGAACCGCATGACGACAGATCGCGAGGGAAATCCGGGCCGAGGACCGCACCCTGAGCATTTTGCCGTAACGTGGCGAGCGAACTTGTGGGCGAATATCAACCGCAAGGGCGAGGGCAACGCATTTCACTCGCACCCAGGTGCGTTCTGGTCGGGAGTCTACTACGTCGACGACGGCGGCATTGACGCCGATCCGTCGCTTGAAGGTGAGCTGGAGTTCATGGATCCACGTGGGCCCTTGCCGCTGATGTTAGCGCCGCATCTCGGCTATGTCGGGTCGAGCGACCTTTCAAATACTTCCATTCAGGCGCTGCGGCCCAAGCCCGGCCGGCTTGTGATGTTCCCCGCCTGGCTGATGCACCAGGTGCGCCCCTATCACGGAACCGCCGAGCGTATCTCCGTCGCCTTCAATCTCACGCTGTGAACGCATGCGGTTATCTTGAAGTACAGCCGAGCGTAAGGGGTATTGACGATTTTGCGTCTACTTGCAGATTATCGCGGAATCGAGGGTGATATCAGCGCCCCGGCAGCCACGCGGCTTGCCGCCTGTCAGGAGCTTGGCACCTCACTGATTGCGGCCGTTGAGGGTGTGAATACGCGAGGGGTGCGCAGGCCGTCCCGCTTGATGCTTACGATGATTGCCCGTCGGCAGCTTCGTGCCGAGCTCGCTCGTGACCCATTGCATCCAGCTTGTTCACGCCGTTGATCCTCCATCGACCGGTAGAGCTGCGCCCGTCACGAAAGAAGCCTCGTCGGACAAAAGAAACAGTGCTGCGTTGGCAATCTCCTCAGGTTTGCCTGGCCGTCCCAAAGGCGTCATGCCAGCGTGCTTGCGGATCAGTTCCTCTGGATCTTGGCCGCGTGTGCTTTGTTGGTCAGGCCTAGCGACGAACACGCGTAACATCGGCGTATCTATAGGGCCGGGGCACAGAGCGTTGACCCGAATCCCATCGCGGGCCAAGCGCTTGGCGAGCGAGCACGTGAGACCAACGACCCCGAACTTCATGGCAGAATAGACAGGACTAAATGGCGAGCCATGCAGGCCGGATGTCGAGGACGTAAAGAGCAGCGCACCGCCGCCTCGCGCTCGCAATTCTGGAATGGCTGCTTCGGTAGTGATCAGCACAGAACGCAAGTTGAGGCGGACCGCCAAGTCGAAATCCGCCAGATCCAGTCCCTCAACTAAAGCGGGACCGGGATGGCCGAGATGGTTCCAGACGAAATCGAGGCCGCCAAAGGCGTTGGCGGCGTCTTTGACGATCTGGCGTGCCGCGTCGTCTTCACCCAGATCGGCGACGATGCCCTTCGCCTGGCCTCCAGAGCTCACAATCTGTGCGACCGTGGCAGCAACGCCTGCCTCGTCCCGATCGACAACGGCGACGGCGGCGCCCTCGCGAGCGAAACGAACTGCCCCTGCCCTCCCCATTCCGGAGGCGGCCGCGGTAACGATGCCGACCTTGCCCTTCATTCGCATGGTTGCCTTCCTCATTTAGCAAACGTTCGCTCGGCGACGGCGCAGGGCAGCAGTAGCACATGGCGAACGAAGCCTGGGGCCCCTCCCAGGCGCCTACAATTCCGTGTCTCCCGCAAGGAGGCGTTGCACGATCGTACGACGCAAAACCTCATTTGTGCCGTCCGCCACGTTGACCGAGCGAACGTCCTGCCACGCATGAACAAGTCCGAGCTCGTTGGTGAACCCCATGGCGCCATGAGTCTGGATAGCACGATCCAGCGCCCGGGCACCGATCTCCACCGCATAGGCCTTGGCCATCGAGAGTTCCTTCACCGCCCGCTCGCCGCGGTCGATCAAGGCCGCCGCATTCAGCGCCATAAGATGCGCTGCATGCAGCTCCATCGCCGCTTCGGCCAACGGAAACGTCACGCCCTGGTATTCCGCGATCGGCTTGCCGAAAGCCTCACGCTGTTGTGTGTAACGCAGTGCTGCTGACCTGAGCCCCGAAAACGCCTCCAGTTTGAGGTAGAGTCCGTCTCGCGGGGAGACGGCGGATGAAGAAGGGTCGATTTACGGAAGAACAGATCATCGGGATCGTGCGCGAGCATGAGGCTGGCGCGGCGACGGGGGAGCTGTGCCGCAAGCACGGGATCAGCAGCGGCACGTTTTACAACTGGAAGGCCAAGTATGGCGGGCTCGAGGTGTCGGAGGCCAAGCGTCTGCGGTCGCTGGAGGACGAGAACCGTCGGCTGAAGAAGCTGCTGGCGGAGACGATGCTGGACAACGCGATGCTGAAGGATATCGCGTCAAAAAAATGGTGACGCCTGCCGCGCGGCGGGAAGCTGTGGCGCACTTGTGCGAGGTGCACGGGGTGAGCCAGCGGCGGGCGTGCCGGGCGATCGGCGTGGACCGGGCGTCGATCCGCTACCGCAGGCGTCGGCCTGACGACGGCGCGGTGCGCTCGCGGCTGCGCGAGCTGGCGGTCGAGCGGCGGCGGTTCGGCTGGCGCCGGCTCAAGGTGCTGCTGTCACGCGAGGGCGTGCGGATGAACCACAAGAAGCTGCGGCGGCTCTATGGCGAGGAGCGGCTGCAGGTGCGCCGTCGCATCGGGCGCAAGCGGGCGGCGCCGATCCGGGTGCCGCTCGTGCCGGCACAGGGGCCCAACCAGCGCTGGTCGATGGACTTCGTCCACGACACCCTGGTCGACGGCCGCAAGATCCGCATCCTGTCGGTGGTCGACGACTTCACGCGCGAGAGCCTGTGCCTGGTGGCCGATACGTCGCTTCCGGCGGCGCGCGTGATTCGTGAGCTGAAGGCGGTGATTGCGGTGCGCGGCCTGCCGCGGCAATGCGTGTCCGACAACGGGCCGGAGTTCACCGGCCTGGCGATGCTGCGCTGGGCGCAGGATCTTCACCTGGACTGGCGCTACATCGATCCGGGCAAGCCGCAACAGAACGCCTTCATCGAAAGCTTCAATGGCCGTCTGCGCGACGAGTTCCTGAACGAGACGCTGTTCACGTCGCTCCGCCAGACCCGCGTCGAGCTCGCTCGCTGGCAGCGTGATTACAACACCGAACGACCGCACAGTGCGCTCGGTGACCTCACGCCGATCGAATACGCCGCTCGCATCGCCTCTGTTCCGCAACAGGCCGGGGCGCTGCGCTCAACCGAGGGCTTCGCGCCCCGGCCTGTTGCAACACCGGACCTGATCGGTCCAAATGGCGAACGGCCTCTACTTGCGGCTGGATGAAAGTTGGGGCTCAGGTCACTGCCTCGATCGCCCAACGGCCAAGTCCCACAGCGCGAGCTGAATTGTAGATACGGCCGATAGAGACGCCCAACAGTCCGATGCGGAAGCCCTCATGCAGTTCACCGACCAGCTGCCATGGCTCGACCTGCACGTCCTCCAGCACGATGGAGCCCTCGTTGCCGCCCACCGACCCATGCATGCGGATGACACTCTCCAGCCTGAAGCCGGGTGACGCGGTCGGCACTAGAAAAGCGCTGATGCCACCAGCCCGGCGTGACGCACGGTCCGGATCGGTCACGGCAAAGACGATGCAGTAGTCTGCCTGCGGCGCGTTCGTCGTCCAGATCTTGCGGCCGTTGAGCCGCCAGCCAGTGTCGGCTTGTCTCGCTTTCGTATGGATCATGGTCGCATCCGAGCCGGCGCCGGGCTCAGACATGCCAAAACACATCGATGTCCGGCCCTCCATCATGCCCCCTAGAATCTCGGAGCGTGCACGATCTGTGACTTTCAATAGGACCGGGCTTGGACCGAAGGCCCAGTGGCTGACCGCATAAGCACCCAGCCAATTGTGGCTGCCACAAAGACGATAGATACGCTCCCACACAACGAAGTAGGCAAGCATGCCCATGCCTGCCCCACCCAGTTCCACAGGCACTGACATGGAGTAGTAACCAGCCTTTGCGGCCGCAATGCGCACGCTTCGAATATGGTCGACTACCGCGGGGACATAGCGGCCATCGTCGCTGTACGTGCGACGCGGATCGGACAGCAGCGCATGATCGCTCTGGTGACGCGGAAACACCTCTTTGCGAAGGAAACCTTCGATGCCATCCGCTGTTGCGATGACGTCGTCAGGAATCGGAAAGGTAATGGCGGTCAATGTGATCCTTTCAACGGTTGTCGGTTGCTTGGTGCAGCTTCGCAGCACACACGCGCATTCCCAAACGCGACGGAGCCTGACCTGATGTAAGATTAGAGGGAGACCGTCCCGCCATCGACGGCAATCGTTTGGCCTGTCACCATCGAGCTGGCATCGGAAGCAAGATAGACGATTGTGCCAACCAGATCGTCGGTCGTGAGGACACGGCGAATCGACTGGGCGGAGACAATAGCCTTCACAGCGTCTTCCTTCTTCTCACCGAAGAACTGGCTCATGCCGTCTGTCTCAACGGCCGCAGGGGCCACTGCGTTGACACGTATGTTGAAGCGGCCCAGTTCGCGCGCGAGACCTCGCGTCAATCCAATCACGGCCGCCTTAGACGTCGTGTAATGCAGGGCGTTGGGCAGACCATATGTTGCAGCCAACGAGGAGATATTGACCACGGAGCCACCCCGTTCGCGCATGGGCGGCACAAACGCACGGCAGCAATTCCACACGCCGGTGACGTTGACACGCATGCATGACTCCCAGTCTTCCTCGGCGATAGTGTCAAAGCGACCCGACTTGAGCGTCGCGAACAGCGCCGCGTTGTTGACCAGCACATCCACCCGGCCCAGCCGGGTGAGGGCGGCGTCCGCCGCGGCGCGGCAACTGGTCATGTCTCCAACATCGCATCGCCTGCTGAATGCCCGACCGCCGTTAGTCTCGATGTCGCGAACTGTATCGCTGCAATCCGAGAGATCGAGCGCAACTACCGTGGCCCCAGCCTTGGCAAGCCCCTGCGCATAGGCACGGCCGAGGCCTCTCGCGGCGCCCGTTACAACCGCTACCCTGCCGGTCAGATCAGTCTCGGCCATCATCATTCTCCGTCACATTGCCGCACGACTCCGCTCCCCCGAGGTCATCGACGAAGCGGTGGCTAGACCTGTCGCCCGCCTCCGTTCATGCAAAGGCGTCGCGACGGGAACACCAGCTCGTCCGCCAGGACGTCGACTGATCAGGTGTATTTGCGCACATCGTCGATCACCTTACCGTCGTTAGGCAGGCTGCCAGGCGCCACGAACTCCACGCGTCCTCGGACCTTGCAGATATTCTGGATGTTGCCCTCCACCGCCTTAGCCAAGTCGGTGGAGCCCCCGATGAGCTCGGCCTTCAGGGTCATGACGTCTTGCTGGTCGACCCAGTCGACGACCAGCCGCACGCGGCCGAGCTCCGGATGACGCCGGGCGATCAGCGCAATCTGTGCTGGGTCAACAAACATGCCCTTGACCTTTGTGCGCTGGTCGGCACGCCCCATCCAACCCTTGAAGCGCATGTTTGTGCGGCCACAAGGGCTGATGCCGGGCAGCACGGCGGACAGGTCACCGGTTCCGAAGCGCACCAGAGGATAGGCCTTGCTGAAGGTCGTAACGACCACTTCGCCTACCTCGCCGTCGGCAACGGGATCGCCTGTGCCCGGCCGCACGATCTCGACCAGAACGCCTTCGTCGACGATCATTCCCTCCAAGGCTTGGGACTCGTAGGCGATGATGCCTACATCTGCCGTGCCATAGCTCTGAAAGGCCGATATGCCACGGTCGCGAAACATTTGGCGGAGCGAAGGTGGCAGCGCCTCAGCGCTGACAAAGGCCTTTCGAATCGACGAAATGTCCTTGCCAAGGTCATCAGCCTTCTCGAGGAGAATCTTCAGAAACGAAGGTGTTCCAACATAGCTGCCCGGTCGGATGGCTTCTATGGCGTCGAGCTGCAAGTCGGTCTGGCCGACGCCTCCCGGCACGACCGCACAGCCCAATGCCCGCGCTGCGGCCTCCATCATGAGGCCGGCCGGCGTGAGGTGGTACGAAAAGGTATTGTGAACGATATCGCCGGCACGAAACCCTGCCGCATACATGGCCCGCGCGCCGCGCAAATAGTCCTTCTCGG
Organism: Rhodospirillales bacterium; assembly: GCA_009377525.1. Taxonomy (GTDB): domain Bacteria; phylum Pseudomonadota; class Alphaproteobacteria; order Reyranellales; family Reyranellaceae; genus Reyranella. Next base: position 4,765 of record WHTW01000134.1, on the reverse strand, counting down.
CGGTATCGATCTCGAAAATGGGCCCTGGCGACATAAAAATGTGCTGGACTTGCGCGAGGGGGATGCTGAGCAGCCCTCCCATCGGCGGACTCCTCTTCTGCATCGCAGTGAGATCTGCTTTACGCAGAATTGGAAGGCGTGCGAGCGCGGCGCGGCTCGTTACCGTAGCCGGATCGATATCCTTTAACCATTCAGCAAAAAATGGCGCATTGGCCTTGGCATGCGCGACTTGCACCTCGAGGGCGGCGGCCAGTGCGATCTCCCGTTCTTCGAACGAACGTGTTTCAAGAGCGTCGAAATATTCGGTGCGTGCCATATCTAGCGCCGCCTTTCTGAGCGTCTCTGAACATCCGCTACGACCGCGAAGATCTGCGGTGCCGGCAATACTTCACGAGAGTAAGAGGCATGCATGAACTGGCCGTGTTCAATGGAAGCTGGACCTCCGCCGAGCCGGAATTCTCGCCCACTTTGCAGTCACTCCTTGCATCTCGGTCTTTTGGTTATCCGTTCCATTAGTACCGAACATTCATTAGAATCTCAATATACGGCCCTCCAAGTACTCAACCTTGCAGCAAGCATTGTAGCCATATTCGAATTAACATTAGAACATTGTTGTGGTATTCCCGCCTTCCATAGGAGTGACGGCAGCCGTCGCCGCACCCTTGCTGCGGCATGTGGAGAGCGCATGGAGTATGTCGGCCTCGGGCTGTTCTGGACTGACCTCAAGGTCGGCCAGAAATTTCGCACCATCAATCGTACCATCACAGAAGCTGATCTGGTGAATTTCATCAATGCCACGGGTATGGTCGAGATGATCTTCACCGACGTGACGTTCAGCGAGCACCACGGCGCCATGCGAGGCCGTCCGGTGCCGGGTGCTCTTTGCTACTGCTTCGTTGAAGGTCTCTTGGTTCAGGCCACGATGCAGCATACCGGGCTCGCCATGCTGGAATCGACCATAAAGGTGCATGCTCCAACCAATGTCGGCGATACCATTCACGGCGAAGTGGAAGTGACGGCGATCCGGCCAACCAGCAAAGGGAACCGGGGAATCGTCACGACGATCAATAGCATCGTCAATCAGCGCAACGAGGTGGTGATAACCTACAATGTGACCCGCATGATGGCAGGGCGCAGCTGAAGCCATCGCCTCTATGCTTTGTCAGCGAATACGGTCGCCGGTCGCTTGGCAAAGGACGAAAACCAAGTCTAGTCACGGGACTTCGGGTGGCTGTGGTTGCATGATCAGAACCGTGCCTTGAGCAGCGCCGCAGGTCCGGCCGTGGTTTTCGACGTCGATCCGCACTACTGCGGTCGAGCGCGTCATGGCGACAATGCGTGCCTCGGCAATCACCTTATTACCAGAGGAGACGGGCGCGAGGAGGTTCAGCTTGAACTCCGTCGTGGCTGCCCATTGGCCCGCTTGCATGTGCGGGTAGCATACGAGTCCAAGCGCATGGTCGCACAGTGCCGCGAGCACGCCGCCATGCAGATTGCCGAAACGCGTCAGCAGCTTCGCATCCGCCGCCATCTCCACGCGCAGCCGCCCGGGCTCGACGAGCGTGGTGCGTAGACCGAGATATTGCGGAAGGCCGGACGACGGTACGGCCGATTCCAGGAAGCGGCGAGCCACCTCCTGATCGAAGGGCGGGAGCCGCGGCGGTAGGTTCATGGCGTCACTTCTTCCAAAGCCGTTGTTTCCTACGAGGGCGGAATAAGGCAGGAGTGGATCGACCGTTCGCCGTCGACTTGGCCGGCGAGTGTTCGGATCGCCAGATCCGCCTCTTCCAGCGCGAAATCGTGCGTGTGCATCAGCGCAAGCGGAACCTTGCGGCTTTCAATTAGATCGATCGCCTTGCGGTAGCCTGAGCTGAGGACACCGATGGCACCCCTAATGGTGATTTCCTTCCAGACAACCATGTCGGAGACGAAGTCCGGCACTGTCTTTTGACGCCTCTTTCCGTCCTGCATGGTGAATCCCTTCACTCCGGCAAGGACGATTGTCCCGCCGCGACGCACGTAGTCGAGCGCCCCTCGCACAGGTTGGGTGGCGTACGAGGTGACATCGACAACGACATCCACGCCTCTTCCGGCCGTGATCTCTCGGACACGCTCCCTGGGGTCCTCGTTGTCCACGTCGATCGTGTAGTCCGCGCCGAGTGCACGCGCGACGGCCAGCTTCTTGGCGTCCGAGGCCAGTCCGGTAACGATGATGGTGCCTGCCCCCGCATGGCGTGCGGCCACGACGCTGGCCAATCCGCGCTGCCCCGGGCCCAGGATCATCACGGTATCACCGGCGCTTGTCGCGGGAAGCTCGACCGCCCAGCGAAAACCGGCGCCGAGTGGATTGAACATGGCCGCGATCTCCGGCGGCAAGGACTTGTCGATCCGGTGAACGATCGCGTTGGGCGCGAGATACATGTACTGCGCGTATGCACCCCAGATTCCCGGCGCCACGGTGAGCGGGATGTAGGAATAGATCTGCCGCCGGTCGCACAAATGGTAGTGCCCGCCGAGGCACGTGTTGCAGCAATGGCAGGACAGCATCGTCTCGACGCAGACACGGTCGCCGACATCGACGCGCCAGCGCTTCGCCGCGACATCGCCGATGGCCGCAATGATGCCCAACGGCTCATGGCCGGGGACGACCGGATAAGGCGTGTTCAGCGCGCCTTCGTATTGCTCATGGTCGCTGCCGCAGATGCCGCAAGCCTCGATTCTGAGAATCGCGCTGTCGGCGCTTATCGGCGGGATCGGGAGATCACGACGCTCCAGTTGGCGCGGACCCGTCTGAACCATGGCCATCGTTTTCTTGGGCAGCATCGCGTCACCTCTTCTCCGGCACAGCGTCGTGTTGGTCTACCGGGCTATGCGCGAGCGCGCACCATGGCCCCGACCTGCAGCTTGGCCGGTCAGCTGGCGTGACCGCCGACGATAGATTGAAGTGAAGTGCTCCTTCGCAGCATCGGGCCACGTGCGGAACGGCCAGCCGGTGCAGCCCGGTGGTTCAAGGCGCCAGCGATTGGGTTCATTGACTCGAATCTGGTTCATCGTCTCCTCAGAGGGATCAGGTCAAGGAATTCGTTTCGACCAACCGAACTAGCCGAGTTTGAAGTAGTCCGGACGGCCGGCGGACCAGAAGTCGCCCCACATCTGCTGCCCGCCATCGATGGTCAGGACTTCGCCGGTGATGAACTTGCCCGAGGGACCGGCCAGATAGACGCAACCTTCGACGACATCCCAGACGTCGCCGGGGTGACGCATGGGATTGCTCTCGTAGAAGGTCTTCCGCCCTTCCTCGGAATACTGGGCGAAGCCGCTGCTCTCCACCGCGCCGACGCCGAGGCAGTTTACTCGGATACCCAGGGGCGCCCATTCCACCGCGACCGTCTTCGACAGGTAGATCACACCAGCGCGCGCCGCGGTCGAATGCGCCATGTGTGGCAATCCACGCTCGATGGTGGCCGTGACATTCACGATGTTGCCGGATTGGCCGCGATCTCGCCAGCGCCGGGCGGCGGCTTGCATCATGTACCATGTGCCGTTCAGGTTGGTGTCGATCACCGCCTTCCAGCCCTTGACGGTGAAATCAATCGCTGGCTGCGCAAACTGCCCGCCGGCGTTGTTGACGAGCACATCAAGGCGACCGTGTCTCGACCATACGCGCTCCATGAGCGATTCGACCTCTTCCGGTTCGCGAATGCTCATTGCCATGGCGTCGACATCGGTGCCCAAGCCACGCAGTAACGCGACCGCGGCTTCGAGCTTCTCGGGCTTGCGGCCGCAGAGAACGAGATGTGCGCCGAGCCTGGCGAAGAGTATGGCGATGGCCTTGCCGATGCCGCTGCCACCGCCCGAAACCACGATGACCTTGCCCTTGAAGAGGTCGGGGCCGAACACGGTGGGATGAGAGACGAGATCGGCGTCGGTGAAGCCGAACCGACGTCCGTTAGAGGATAGCGAATCGGTCATGAGTGCCAACGTTTCGAAGGCATGATCAAGTCGGATCCGCAAAGCGCGGCATGACCTTCGTCGCCATCAGCTCCAGCGACCGCAATATCTGGCCACGATCATGCAGGCCTTGGGGAATCAGCAGAACGATCTCGTCCTGGCCAGGCACCGCCTTCTGAACTTCCTCCAGACGCCGCGAGATGGTGTCCGGCGACCCGACCAGCAGCTCAGGAAGGCCCTGGCCGAACGGGGCGGACCATTGGTCCCAGAACCAGCGCATGTCCTCAAGCTGTGCATGCGCTTCGGCATCGGTCGGCGCGCAAATGAAGATGCCGCCCCAGGCCGTCGCGTGGCCGGACTTGACGGCTCGGCCGTGTTTTGCAGCCTCGTCGTGATAGGCTCGATTGAGCTGAGTGTAGAAGTCGAGCTTGTCCGTCAAGACGATCGGCTTGCCGCCGTACTTCGCCCAGAACAGCGCCGTGCGCATTGAGGCGGCGAAGCCGCCATAGAGCGGCGGATGCGGCGTCTGCAGCGGACGCGGTGCGATGCCGACCTCGTTGATGTGCATGTCCGGAGCGACGCCCTGCCCATAGGTCGTGTAGACGCCATGCGGGTGCGGATTGACCATGCCGACGGGTGGAAAGTTCCAGTACTTGCCACGATGGCTGAACGTGTCGTGCGTCAGGGCCTTGACCACGACGTCGACGAACTCGCCGAAATATTCCCGGTTGGCTTCGTCGGCCGGCGAATCCTTGTTCCACGGACCGACCGCGTGGAGATCGTCCCGCACCTTGAAATTTTCGACCCATCGGGC
>WHTW01000133.1 GCA_009377525.1 Rhodospirillales bacterium | reverse complement strand
CGCAGGGCCTCGGGCGTCGTGCCGAGGTCCTGGGCGATCAGCTCGAAGGGTGGGTCCGTGGGCTCGCCATGCCGGCCGGGGGCGATGACGGCCGCAAAGGTAAGCAGGCTGCAGGCCGCGATCACGAGCAGATCCATCAATCCGTAGCCCAGGCCGTGCCTGGGCCTCTGCTTCGAAGGGATGTCGCTTTGCAGGGCCGCTCTCCAATCCCTGGTTCCCGGATTGTTACGCTTCGACCCCGCCGTCCATCCCCGGGGCTCAGAGTTCCTGGTTCAGATGGTCGCGCTGCGTGGTGCCGGCATATTCCCGGCGGAAGCGGCCGCGGCGCTGCAGTTCGGGCACGACCAGGTCGACGAACTCCTCGATCGCGCCGGGGCAGTGAATCGGCGACAGCATGAAGCCGTCGCCGCCAACCTGGTCGAAATAGGCTTCGAGCTGGTCGGCGATGTCGGCGGGCGTGCCCACCATCTGCGGCAGGCCGACGCTCTGGCCGTGGTTCTGCGCGACTTGCCGCAGCGTCAGAAGCTCGCCGGTGGCGGTGCGATAGCGCGTCTGCATGCGCTGCAGCTTGGGCTCGGTGCGATGGGCCATGATGGTGTCGAGCGGCAGCGTCGACAGGTCGAAGTCGAGATGGCCCGACAGGATGGCGAGGCCGCCCTCGATCGGCACCAGGGCATTGTGCTCGGCCTGCTTGTCCTCGGCCTCGGCGCGCGAGGCGCCGATGATCGGCTGCACGCCGAACAGCATCTTGCACGCCGTGGGCGGCCGGCCTGCCTCGACCACACCCCGCTTGATGTCGTCGTGCAGCGCCTTGGCGCCGGCGATGTAGGGCTGGATGGCGAACACGGCGTCGGCATAGCGTGCGGCGAAGTCGCGGCCCTTGCCCGACGTGCCGGCTTGCAGGATGGCTGGCCCCCGATGCGGCGAGCGCACGACGTTCAACGGCCCGCGCGACTTGAAGAAGCGGCCCTCATGGTCGATGCGATGGACCTTGCCCGGATCGGCGAAGACGCCGGCTTCGCGATCCATGGCCACGGCATCCTCGTCCCAGCTCGCCCACAGCTTACGGCAGACTTCCATGAACTCGTGGGCGCGGTCGTAGCGCTCGTCGGTCGGCTTCATCTCCTCGCCGTAATTGGCCGACTGGTTGTGGTTGAGCGTGGTCACGACGTTCCACGCCGCGCGGCCGCGCGTCAGGTGATCGAGCGTCGCCCACAGCCGTGCGGCATGGAACGGATGCTGATGGCTCACCGAGTAGGTCGCGCCCAGCCCGATATGCGTGGTCGCGGCGGCCATGAACGACAGCAGCGGGAGGGGATCGTGCTCGGGCGCCTGGGTGGCGTTGCGGATGGCCGGCGCCAGCGAGCCCGTGTAGGTGTCGGAGATGTAGTTGAGGTCGGCGAAGAACATCATGTCGAGCTTGCCGCGTTCGCAGACCCGGGCGATGTGCTGGTAGAGTTCGGGCCGGGTCCAGTCGTAGCCCGCCTCGGCGGTGCGCGGATGCCGCCACATGGCGACGCTGTGGTAGGTTGGGCCATGCACCAGGAATTGCGCCAGGTGCATCATGGGCTTGGGCACGACGGGTTCCTCCGACGGAAGTCTTCCGCATGGTCACACGTCCGCATTGCGCCGGTCCATATTGCAGGGACGCACGGCCGACGCTAAGCCTATCGCAAAGGGAGGAATGCCGTCATGGCCGTCGGCGACACGTACCGCGCACTCCATCAGCATTCGCTCCGCGATCCCGAGGGCTTCTGGGCGGAGCAGGCTGCCACGATCGATTTCAGCAAGCGGTGGGACAAGGTGCTCGACGCCTCCAACGCACCGTTCTACCGCTGGTTCGCCGGCGCCGAGCTCAACACCTGCCATAACGCGCTCGACCGCCACGTACAGCGTGGCCGGGGCGAGCAGGCGGCGCTGATCTACGATTCGCCCGTCGCCGGCCGAAAGAAAAGCTTCACCTACCGCGAGCTGCGGGACCAGGTGGCAAAGCTGGCAGGAGCCATCTCCGCGCAAGGGGTTGGCAAAGGCGACCGCGTCATCATCTACATGCCGATGATCCCCGAGGCGGTGATGGCGATGCTCGCCTGCGCGCGGCTGGGCGCGGTGCATTCGGTGGTGTTCGGCGGCTTTGCCGCCAACGAGCTGGCGACCCGCATCGACGACTGCACGCCCAAGCTGGTGCTGACCGCCTCGTGCGGCATCGAGCCGGGACGGGTCGTGAAATACAAGCCGCTGCTCGACCAGGCGATCGAGCTTGCCACGCACAAGATCCCGCGCTGCCTGGTGTTCCAGCGCTGGCAGGCGCCGGCGTCGATGGTGAAGGGCCGCGACCTCGACTGGAACGAGGCGGTCGCCGCGGCGCAACCGCACGGCTGCGTGCCGGTGAAGGCTACAGATCCGCTCTACATTCTCTATACGTCGGGCACGACCGGCCAGCCCAAGGGCGTGGTGCGCGACAACGGCGGCCATGCCGTGGCGCTCGCCTGGTCGATGCAACACCTCTACGGCGTCAATCCCGGCGAGATCTGGTGGTGCGCCTCGGACGTGGGCTGGGTGGTGGGCCACAGCTACATCGTCTACGGGCCGCTGATCCACGGCGCGACCACGATCCTCTACGAGGGCAAGCCGGTCGGCACGCCCGACGCCGGCGCCTTCTGGCGGGTGATCTCCGAGCACAAGGCGGTGGCATTGTTCACCGCGCCGACGGCATTCCGCGCCATCAAGAAGGAAGATCCCAACGGCAAGCTTTTGAAGCAGTACGACCTCTCGAAGTTCCGGACGCTCTTCCTGGCGGGCGAGCGCGGCGATCCGCCGACCATCGAGTGGGCGCAGAAGCTCCTGGGCGTGCCGATCATCGACCACTGGTGGCAGACCGAGACCGGCTGGGCGATCTGCGGCAACTTCGTCGGGCTCGAGCCGATGCCGGTCAAGCTCGGTTCGTGCTCGGTGCCGGCGCCGGGCTGGAACCTGGAAGTGCTGGACGAGCAGGGCAAGCCCATTGCCAAGCAAGGCGAGGTCGGCGCTCTTGCGGCCCGGCTGCCCTTGCCGCCGGGCACCTTCCCGACCTTGTGGAACGCCGACGAGCGCTTCCGGCAGGCTTATCTCGCGGACTATCCCGGCTACTACAAGACGGGCGACGCGGGCTTCATCGACCAGGACGGCTATGTCTCGGTGATGACGCGCGTCGACGACGTGATCAACGTCGCGGGCCACCGCCTGTCGACCGGCCAGATCGAGGAAGTCTTGGGCAGCCACAACGACGTCGCCGAATGCGCGGTGATCGGCGTCGCCGACGAGCTGAAGGGCCAGGTGCCGTTCGGCTTCCTGGTGCTGAAGGCGGGCGTCAACCGGCCGAAGGAAGAGACCGTGCGCGAGGTCGTCCAGCTCGTGCGCGACCGCATCGGGCCCGTCGCCTTCTTCAAGACCGCCATCGTCGTGCCGCGCCTGCCCAAGACGCGCTCCGGCAAGATTTTGCGCGGCACCATGCAGAAGATCGCCGACGGCCAGCCCTGGAAGATGCCCGCCACCATCGAGGACCCGGCGGCCCTCGACGAGATCACCGGCGGGCTGAAGACGGCGGGGTATGCTGGGAAGGAGTAGTGCTGGGGGCGCGCCACTCCAGTGGCGCGTCATGGTCTTCCGGACCGCGAGCCTCCGGCTCGCTCAAGAGCGCGCGAGACGCGCGCGGTCCAAAAGAGCATGACATGACGCGCCACTGGAGTGGCGCGCCCCCAGCGCAAAGAGAGCTGAACCGTCGGTTGTTTGTGTCCGGCGCATCGCGTTGCTAGAGGACTTCCATGTCCACCCTGACCATCCGCATGCCCGATGCGACCCATGAGCGCCTCCGCGATCTGGCGCGAGCGCGCGGCGTCAGCATCAACAAGCTGATTGAGGAGATGGCGACGGCGACGCTATCGGCGCACGATGCCGAGGTGCGGTTCCGCCTTCTGGCTGCACGTGGCAAACCCGAACGCGCGCTCGCTATACTGGATCGGTTGGATAGCGCCGACCGCCGCAAGGGAATGGGTGAAGCCAAGAGGCCATTTCAGGCGCAACGTCGCAAGATGGCGAAAAAGAAGTAGGCAGAGGGATATCAGATGGCTCTCGATGTGAACCGCTCCGATCTGGTCGTGGGCGTCGTCGGAACCGGCGCCATGGGGCGCGGCATTGCGCAGGTCACGGCGCAGGGAAGCATGAAGGCCGTCATGTTCGACGCCGCGGCCGGCGGTGCCGCGAAGGCCAAGGCCGCGATCCTCGAGACGCTGAAGGGACTGGTCGCCAAGGGTCGGCTGACTGACGCCGACCTCGCCAAGACCGACGCCAATCTCGCGGTCGCCGACAAGCTGGAAGACCTCGAGGCCTGCCACGTCGTCGTCGAGGCCGTGTTTGAGAATCTCGAGGTCAAGCAGAAGCTGTTCGGCGAGCTGGAAGCCGTCGTCTCGCCCGAGACCATCCTCGCCTCCAACACCTCGTCGATCCGCATCGCCTCGATCGCCCGCTCGCTGAAACATCGCGAGCGCGTCTGCGGCATGCACTATTTCAATCCCGTGCCGCTGATGAAGCTGGTCGAGGTGATCCGCGCCGCCGACACCGCGCCATGGGTGACCGACGCCATGGTGGCGCTGGGCAAGCGCCAGACGCGCGTGCCCGTCGTGGTGGGCGACACGCCGGGCTTTCTGGTCAATCTCGGCGGCACGGCGATCGGCACCGAGGGCCTGCGCATCTACCAGGAGGGCCGCGCGAGCCCCGCGCAGGTCGACGCCGTCATGCGCGACACCTGCGGCTTCCGCATGGGCCCGTTCGAGCTGATGGACCTCACCGGCATCGACGTGAACTTTCCGGCGCGCAAGATCATCTACGAGGGCTTCTTCCACGACCGGCGCATGACGCCCAGCCCCTATCACGAGAACCTCTATGCGGCGGGAAGGCTCGGCCGCAAGACCGGCGACGGCTGGTACGCCTACGACGCCAAGGGCGCCAAGATCGATCCCGGCGCCGATCACCTGCCGTCGGTCGTGCCGGCGACGCGCGTCGTGGTGATGGACAGCCACAACGAGAAGCTGGTCGGCCTGGTCATGGCGGCGGGCGCGCAGGCGCTGGGCGCCGACGACGGTAGAAGCCCCATTCTGGTGGCGCCGATCGGCAAGGACTGCACCACCACGGTCGTCGAGCGCGGGCTCGATCCCCGGCGCACCGTGGCGATCGACCTCACCGGCGACATCGCCAAGCGCCTCACCATCATGACCGCGCCCGGCGCCGACGACCTGGTGCGCGACGCCGCGGCCGCCATCCTGGCGCGCAGCGGCGCCAAGGTGACGCTGATCAAGGATTCGCCCGGCTTCATCGCCCAGCGCATGTGCGCCATGATCGCCAACCTCGGCTGCGAGATGGCGATGATCGGCATCGCCTCGGCCGCCGACGTCGACACCGCCATGACGCTCGGCCTCAACTATCCGCGCGGCCCGCTGGCCCTGGCCGACTGGCTGGGCGTCAAGGACTGCCATGAGATCCTGGTGCAGCTGCAGGCCATCACCGGCGACGACCGTTACCGGCCGAGCCAGTGGCTGCGCCGCCGCGCCCAACTCGGGTTGAGCGCGACGACGCTGGAGTAGGCCGGAACGTCGAAATGCCTTTGCGAAAAACGATAGAGGTCGTCGCCAAGCTCGCCGCTGACGGCGTGATGAGGCAATACGCCATTGCCGGTGCTGTCGCGGCCTTGAACTACATTCAGCCCACATTGACGGAAGACCTCGACATTCTGGTTTCCCTCGAAGGCTTCGAGGAACGCGGGTCGGGCTTGATCCTCCTGACGCCCATCGAAAGAGCGCTTGCAAAACTCGGATACGCCGAGCGTAGCGATGTCGGTATCCGCGTGGAGGGATGGCCAGTCCAGTTTTTGCCGGTTGCGTCGCCGCTCGATGAAGAGGCCCTGTTTCAGGCCGCAGAAGTTGAACTTCGACACGGCGAAGAGCCCGCCTTCAAAGTGCGGGTCTTGAGGGCGGAGCATGTCGTTGCAACTGCGCTCAGGTTAGGCCGGTTGAAGGATTTGGCGCGAATCGAGGCCTTTCTGGATCAAGGAGCCGTTGACTTGGTGAGTCTCAAGGCCGTTCTGCAGCGTCACGAACTGATGCCAGCCTGGAAAGTCTTTCTCTCGAAGTCTGGAAAACAGGATCCTTTGGAGTAGATTGGCGTCATGGAAGAACGATCGCGCTATCCGGACATAGGCGACATCATTGCTCGAAAGGCGAAAGGTCGGCTCGAGCGCGCACGCATGAGTTTCGGCGAAAAGCTGGATGTTCTTGATATGCTGCGTGAGGACGTCGCGCCCATAGTTGAAGCGAGGCGCGCTCGCTTGCTCGCTCGGCTGGAGAAGGCCAAGAGAGCGGCTGGCGCGGCCGAATAGGCCATCGCCGGCGACGACCGCTATCGGCCGAGCCAGTGGTTGCATCGCCGCGCCCAGCTCGGGCTGAGCGTGACGACGCTGGAGTGATGGCGAAGGCTCAGTTCCAGCGGTCCGCGACGCGCAGCGGCCGCGGCCGGCTACGACGCGGCGCACCGCCGGCCTGAAGGCTGGTGAACGCGTGGATGGCGAGCCATACGCAGATCGCCAGCACGAGCAGATGCGCGAGGAATAGCGGCGAGCCGATGGTCGTCGCCGGCAGCGCGCGCAAGAAGCCGATCTTGGCGAAGGCCTGCATGACGGCAATGAAGGCGTTGAGATAGAGCAGGGTTGCGACACCGGCGACGTAGGTTGCGCGCCACGGGCCGGCCAGCCGATGGTGCCAGAGCGCCAGCAGCGTCGGCACGAAGACCAGCAGCGAGGCGACGGCAATGCCATGGCCCAGGCGCAAGCGCGGGAACGGCAGAAGGTAGAGCAGGCCCGTGACGCTGGTGGCCAGCGTGGCCGCCAGGAACAGCGTCGTGAGGCCCCACGCCTTGGGCGACGCGGACGGACGCAGCAGCACGAGCACGCCCGACGCGATGCCGAGCAGGCTGAGCACGACATGCACGACTGTGAAAGTCGACAGAGACATCCCGAGAATCAAGACACTTCTCCCACAACGAAGCATCCACCCACGAGCTTCATAGCCTGACCACGAGCTTCATAGCCTGACGGGCATGATCGGGAGTCCGGAATGATTGATTGAACGGCCGCTTTCAGGGGTGGATTGCCACAATCGCGTCGCAATCGGGAGTGGCAGGAGTCGCGTCACATGGCGTCCAAGTCGCCACGGCGTTGATCGATCCACTCGGCGGAACGCACGGCTACGGCCGCGTGCTCGATGGCGACGTGGCGATCGAGCACTGCCGCAAGGGCGAGTACGCCCAGGGCGTCGCTCGGCTCAAGCGCCTGCTGCGGCGCCAGCAGGTTCCCATTCCACCGCACCGGTGGAAGTCGGCCACCACCCGATGGTCCGTCACTGAGCGTCGCGCAGGCCGTTCGGTCCGCGCGACCGACTCCAGAAATCATCTCGCCACATCATCGTGACGATAGCGGTCTCAGCTGCGGCCAAGAGTACCCGACTGATCGCCATGCCGGGCAACCCGAAGCCGAGATGGACGCCGACCAGCCAGGCGAGCGGCAGCTGAGCGCCCCATTGCAGCGCGAACGCGACCGCCGTCACCAGCCGGGTCGCGCCTGCACCACGCAGTGCAAAGCCCAGGATGCGCCCGTAGGCGTCTGTGCTCATGCCGAAGGCCATCACGCCGAGCGGCACGGTGGCAAGCTCCACGATTGTCCGATCGACAATGAACAAGCTGAGTGCGCCTGCGGGCGCCATGACCAGGATCAGGCTGAAGGCCAGAATGCCCAGCGCACCGAACGACGCGGCCTCCCAACCCCAACGCCTGGCCGATGCGGCGTCGCCCTGCCCCAGCGCCATGCCGACCAGGGTCGCGGCGGCCGTGCCCACGCCGGCGGCCGCCAGGGTCGCAAGCAGCACCACGGCAAGCACCACGTTCATCGCCGCCACTTCGGCAGTGCCCAGCCTGCCGATGATGGAGAGATAGATCATCATGCCCAGGTAGACGAGCGATTGCTGAGTGCCGACCGGCAGGCCGATCCTCAGGATGAGGCGCATGCCCCGCCAATCCGGCATTGTGCGGAGAAAGCCCGATACCGGCGCGATGTGCGATGCCAGGCACCAATGGACGGCCAAGCCGACCAGGGCTGCGAGTGCTGTGCCAAGGCCGGCGCCTGCCGTTTCCAGGCGCGGCAGTCCGCAGGCGCCGAAGATCAGCAGATAGCCGAACAGCGCGCTGAACGGCAATTGGATGGCCGCGACCACCAGGGAGTAGTGCGGCCTCCCGGAGCCGTTGCGATAGGCGCCGAAGGCGAAACTGGCGCCCAGGAACAGCAGCATGGGCAAGGCCGCGTCCAGATAGGCCAGGCCGTGCGCGGTGACGGCCGGCTCGCTGCTCACCAGCCGGAAAAGACCGGGGCCGGCGGCATAGCCCAGCAAGGCGAGAAGCAAACCGGCCGTGCCGGCGATCACCAGCGCGTCGTTCAACACGACACCGGCGAGCCGCACTTGGCCGGCGCCAACGCGCTGCGCCACCAACGCCTGGACGCCCGCATCGATGCCGAACAGGACGGCCATCAGCATCGAGAACAACGCGTTGGCGATGCCGACGCCGGCGACCGCGGCGTCGCCAAGATGGCTGACCATGGCGAGGTTGATCACGTTCACCAGCGAGTGGGCCAGCAACACCAGGACGATCGGCAGCGCGAGGCCGAGGATGGTGCGGGTACGCGTCCACGGGGCGATCATGTCGAAAGCTCTAGCGGCCGCACCTCCATCGGGATAATGATTTCACCTCATGAAAGATATCGATACAGCCGATATCAGGAGGCTGGACGGAAGCCTGCTGCTGGTGTTCCGTGAGCTGTCGCGCACGCGCCGCACGACGGAGGCGGCGCGGCGGCTTGGCATCACGCAATCCACTGTCAGCCACGCTTTGGCGCGGCTGCGCGATCTGTTCGGCGATCCGCTGTTCGTGCGCCGGCCGTATGGGCTGGAGCCGACGCCGCGGGCGCTCGAGCTGGCGCCGCGCATCGATGGGCTGATCGACATGGCAGGCGCCTTGATGACCCCGGAGGGTGGATTCGAGCCGGCCCGCAGCGAGCGGTGCTTCCGACTGGCGGCGCCGGAGTTCGTCGCGGCGCTCATCGGCAGTCATCTGGCGCAGACCTTCCAGCGGGAAGCGCCGCGCGCCTCTTTTGCCGTGGATTTCTTGCTCGGCGGCGCCGCGCTCGAGGCCTTGCGGCGCGGCGAGATCGATCTGGTGCTCGGCCAGTTCCCCAGCCTGCCGCCGGGCATCGAGGCCGAGACCCTGTATCAAGACCGGTTTTGCATTGTTGTGCGCAAGCGCCACCCGAAGGTCAGAGGCGCTATCGATAAGCGGAACTTTGCCAAACTGCCCAATGTCTTCGCCAGTCCATCGGGAGGGACGAGTATCGCCAACGCGACCATCCCGAGCCCGAGCATCGTCTCGACGGTGGCGCTGGTGCCGCACTGGTTGACGGCCCTGACCATGGTCTCGGCCAGCGACGCGATTGCGACCTGCCCGCGCCGCCTGGCCAAGCGGATGGCGGGAGCTCTCGATCTGCAGATCATCGATGCCGCCTTTGCCGGCCCGCCTTTTGCCGTCTCGGCCGTCCGGCGCACCGGTCCTGCCGATGCCGGGATCGACTGGCTGTTAGGGGCTGTCCGCGCTGCGGTTCGCGCAACTGATCCAGGTTGACGTTTACGTAAAGGTAAACTACATCCCGAGCGCTGGCGGAGCAGACGCCGGCGGATCACAGTTCCATAAGAACAAGGCCAAGCACCGCCCGCCGGAGGACCGCTCAGTGACAGCGTTGGCAGCCCAGTACACGCCCGAACACCGGATGTTCCGCGACACCTGCCGGCGCTTTTTCGAGAAAGAGGTCACGCCCTTCCACATGAAGTGGGAGGAGGAGGGCATCGTGCCGCGCGAGCTGTGGCGCAAGGCGGGCGAGCAGGGGCTTTTGGGCATGGCCATGCCCGAGGCCTATGGCGGCGCCGGCGTCGACTTCCTCTACAGCGCCATCCTGATCGAGGAGCAGGGGCGGGCACTCGCCTCGGGCCCGGCCTTCTCGCTGCACAACGACATCGTCGTGCCCTACCTGCTGCACTACGGTAGCGAAGAGCAGAAGAAGAAGTGGATCCCCAAGGCCTGCTCCGGTGAGTTGGTCACCGCCATCGCCATGACCGAGCCCGGCACCGGCTCGGACCTGCAGGCGGTCAAGACCAACGCGGTGATGGACGGCAATCACTGGGTGATCAACGGGTCCAAGACCTTCATCAGCAACGGCCAGCTCGCCGACCTGGTGATCGTGGTCGCCAAGACCGATCCCAAGCTCGGCGCCAAGGGCACGTCGCTGATCGCCGTCGAGACCAACACCGAAGGCTTCAAGCGCGGCCGCAATCTCGAGAAGATCGGCATGAAGGCGCAGGACACGTCGGAGCTGTTCTTCGACAATGTGCGCGTGCCGGCCGATCATCTGCTGGGCGGCCAGAACATGGGAACTGGCATGGGCTTCATCCAGCTCATGCAGCAGCTTCCGCAGGAGCGCCTGGTGATCGCCATCCAGGCGATCGCCGCCATCGAGGCGGCGATGGAGCACACCGTCGCGTACGTCAAGGAACGCAAGGCGTTCGGCAAGCCGATCATCGATTTCCAGAACACCCGCTTCAAGCTCGCCGAGCTCAAGACCAAGGCGCAGGTCGCGCGCGTGTTCGTCGACGATTGCGTGGCGCAGCATCTCAAGGGCGAGCTCGACGTCGCCACCGCCGCCATGGCCAAGTACTACACCACCGACCTGCAGTGCGAGCTGATCGACGAGTGCCTGCAGTTCTTCGGCGGCTACGGCTACATGTGGGAATACCCGATCGCGCGCCTCTACGCCGACGCGCGCGTGCAGAAGATCTACGGCGGCACGAATGAGATCATGAAGGAACTGATCGGACGCACGCTTTAACGCACCACCTCATCCTGAGGAGCCGCGAAGCGGCGTCTCGAAGGATGGGCAACATCAAGACTGGTTCCCACCCTTCGAGACGCGGTCCTGCGGACCGCTCCTCAGGGTGAGGCAAAGTGGGACTCGCAGGGTTTGAAAGATTTAGGAGACACACCATGACCGACGCATTCATCTACGACGCCGTCCGCACCCCGCGCGGCAAGGGCCGCAAGGATGGCTCGCTGCACGAGGTGACCCCGGTGCGGCTGGCCGTCACCGCCCTGCAGGCGCTGCGCGACCGCAACAAGCTCGACACCCACCTGGTCGACGACGTGGTGCTGGGCTGCGTCATGCCGATCGGGGAACAGGGTGCGGACATCGCGCGCACCGCGGCCGTCGTCGCGGGCTACGCCGAGACCGTGTCGGGCGTGCAGGTCAACCGCTTCTGCGCCTCGGGCCTGGAAGCCACCAACATGGCGGCGGCGCAGGTCATGTCGGGCCAGAGCCAGGCGGCGATCGGCGGCGGCGTCGAATCGATGTCGCGCGTGCCCATGGGCTCCGACGGCGGCGCCTGGCCGACCGATCCCGCGGTCGCCATGCCGATGTACTTCGTGCCCCAGGGCATCTCGGCCGACCTGATCGCCACCAAGTATGGCCTCAGCCGCGACGACGTCGACGCCTACGCCGTCGAATCGCAGAAGCGCGCCAAGGCCGCCTGGGATGCCGGCTACTTCAAGAAGTCGATCGTGCCGGTCAAGGACCAGAACGGTGTCGAGCTCTTAGCCCACGACGAGCTGATGCGGCCACAGACCACCATGCAGACGCTGGCCGCCCTCGAGCCCAGCTTCAAGATGCAGGGCGAGATGATGCCGGGCTTCAACGCGGTGGCGCAGCAGCGCTATCCCGAGGTCGAGAAGATCAACCATGTCCACCATGCCGGCAACTCGTCGGGCATCGTCGACGGCGCGGCCGCCATCCTGATCGGCACCAAGGAGTTCGGCGAGAAGGCCGGGCTGAAGGCGCGGGCGCGCATCCGGTCTTTCGCCTCGATCGGCTCGGAGCCCGCCATCATGCTGACCGGTCCGGCGCCCGCCTCGGAGAAGGCGCTGAAGCGCGCCGACATGACGGTGAAGGACATCGATCTGTGGGAGCTGAACGAGGCCTTCGCCGCCGTCGTGCTGCGCTACCTGCAGATCCTCAAGATGCCGCACGACAAGATCAACGTGAACGGCGGCGCCATCGCCATGGGCCATCCGCTGGGCGCCACCGGGGCGATGATCCTGGGGACCCTGCTCGACGAGATGGAGCGGCGCAACCTCTCGACCGGGCTGGCCACGCTCTGCGTCGGCGGCGGCATGGGCACCGCGACGATCATCGAGCGCGTCTGATCATCGGAGCGCGGACCTCCAGGTCCGCCTCATGAATCATGAGCGGACCTGGAGGTCCGCGCTCCAAAAGAGGAATCAAGCCATGATCAACTACAACGTCGACAGCGACGGCATCGCCACCATCACCTGGGACATGCCGGGCCGGACGATGAACGTGCTGAACGAGGCCTCGATGACGGCCTATGCCGGCGCGATCGAAGAGGCAATCAAGGACGACAAGGTCAAGGGCATCATCCTGACCTCGGCCAAGGCCGACTTCATCGCCGGCGCCGACCTGGAAATGCTTTTGGGCACTGACACGTCCGATGCCGCCAAGCTGATGGACCAGTTCAGCCAGCTGCAGAAGATGTTCCGCCGCCAGGAGACCGGCGGCAAGCCGATCGTCGCCGCCATCAACGGCACCGCGCTGGGCGGCGGCTTCGAGATCTGTTTGGCCTGCCACTACCGCATCGCCGCGGCCAACCCCAAGGCCAAGGTCGGCCAGCCCGAGGTCAAGATCGGCCTGCTGCCGGGCGGCGGCGGCACGCAGCGCATCCCGCGCCTGATCGGCGTGATGAACGCCGCCCCCATCCTGCTCGAGGGCAAGGACCTCACGGTCGATGCCGCCAAGGGCCTGGGCCTGATCCACGAGGTCGTGCCGGCCAACGAGCTTCTGGCCAAGGCGAAGGCGTGGCTGATGGCGCCAGCCGGCGAGCAGGTCGTGCCGGAGTATGCCGGCCATGGGAGCAAGGGGGGCGCCAAGGCGATCGACGGCCGCGCCGTGCAGCCGTGGGACCGCAAGGGCTTCAAGACCCCGGGCTTCCCGGGGGGTCAGGTGTGGAGCCCGCCGGGCGTGCAGACCTTCATCGGCGGCAACGCCATGATCGCGGGCAAGACCAACGGCGTCTATCCGGCGCCCAAGGCGATCATGAGCTGCGTCTACGAGGGCCTGCAGCTCCCGTTCGACTCGGCATTGCGCGTAGAAACCCGCTACTTCGTCTCGCTGCTGCGCAACCCCGTGGCCAAGAGCATGATCCGCACGCTGTTCTTCGGCCTGCAGGAGGCGAACAAGCTCGCGCGCCGACCCAAGGGTGTGCCGAAGCAGGAGTACAAGAAGATCGGCATTCTGGGCGCGGGCCTGATGGGCTCGGGCATCGCCACCGTCTCGGTGCAGGCCGGGCTCGACATCGTGCTGATCGACCGCGACCAGGCCGCGGCCGACAAGGGCAAGGCCCACATCGCGGGCGAGCTCGACAAGCTCGTCAAGCGCGGCCGGCTCGACCAGGCCAGGCGCGACGCCCTGCTGGCCAAGGTGACGGCGACGCCGGACTTTGGCGCGCTGAAGGACGTCCAGCTCGTGGTCGAAGCGGTGTTCGAGAACCGCGAGGTCAAGGCCGAGGCCACCAGGAAGGCCGAGGCGGCTCTCCCCAAGGAAGCGGTGTTCGCCTCCAACACCTCGACCTTGCCGATCACCGGCCTGGCCGAGGCTTCGTCGCGGCCCGACCACTTCATCGGCCTGCACTTCTTCTCGCCGGTCGAGAAGATGCCGCTGGTCGAGATCATCGTCGGCAAGAAGACCTCGCCCGAGACCCTGGCCCGCGCCATGGACTTCGTGCAGAAGATCCGCAAGACGCCGATCGTCGTGAACGACAGCCGCGGCTTCTTCACCTCCCGTGTCTGCGGCGCCTTCATCAGCGAAGGCCATCGCATGCTGGAGGAGGGCGTGCCCGCCGCCATGATCGAGAACTGCGCGCGCTTCGCCGGCATGCCGGTGGGCCCGCTGGCGCTCAACGACGAGGTCGCCATCGACCTCAGCTGGAAGATCATGGACCAGGCGCGGCGCGACGCGGCGGCGGCCGGCCAGAAGTTCGAGGGCGGCGGCACCGAGCACATCCTCGAGCTGATGGTGAAGAAGCTCGAGCGCTTCGGCCGCAAGAACGGCAAGGGCTTCTACGAGTATCCGGCCGACGGCAAGAAGCGCCTGTGGCCCGAGCTCGCCAAGCACTTCCCGCCCGATCCCAAGCTGCTCTACGGCGAGGGCGAGGAGAAGCGCGCCAAGGAGGAGGAGATCAAGAAGCGCCTGCTCTACGTGCAGGCGGTCGACACCGCGCGCTGCCTCGAAGCCAACGTACTGACCAACCCGCAGGACGGCGATGTCGGCTCGATCATGGGCTTGGGCTTCGCCCCGCAGACCGGCGGCGCGGTCAGCCTGATCGACCAGGTCGGCATCAAGACGTTCGTCGCCGAGTGCGACGACTTCGCCAGGACGTACGGCCCGCAGTTCGAGGTCCCCAAGCTGCTGCGCGACATGGCGGCCAAGGGCCAGAGCTTCTACGGCAACTACCATCCGGCGAAGGCGGCGTAACGCGCACCCTGTCATCCCGAGGCCGAAGGCCGAGGGACCTTTCAGGCATCAGGAAAGGTCCCTCGCTACGCTCGGGATGACAGCCGTTTCTTAATCAGTGTTTGTGCGCCACAATCCCTTCCCTAAATCGGAGGGACTTGCCCGTGGACGCCAAAGAGATCGCCGCACTCGCTGACCGCATCGCCGAGGGCCGTCGCAGCCGCAAGGTGATGGACTTCCTCGCCGCCGACACCGCGACGCTGAGCGAGGCCGATTCCTACAAGGTCCAGTTCGCCGTGCACGAGCGGCTGACCGCCGACGGCCGCGACCGCATGGCCGGCTGGAAGGTGGCGCTGACGCTGCCCTCGCAATACGAGCCGATGAAGCTCTCCGGCCCGGTGTTCGCCGGCATCTACCAGAGCGGCGTGCGGCCCTCCGGCACGGAGTTCGAGAAGGGCTGGCCGATCAAGGCCGGCATCGAATGCGAGATGGTGGCGAAGATGTCCAGGGACGTGACCAAGGGCAGCACAGCCTACACCGCCGAGACCATCAAGCCATTCGTCGCCAGTTTCCATTGCGGCGCCGAGGTGGTCGAGAACCGCTACGGCGACGCCTCCAAGGTGAGCGGCCCCGGCCGCATCGCCGACGACGTCCTGCAGGCGGCCTGCATCGTCGGCACCGAGGTCAAGGACTGGCACAAGGTCGATTTCGCCGGACTGAAGGGCCGCTCGGAGTTCGAGGGCAGGGAGATCGGCGCCGGCCCCGGCACCAACGTCATGGGCAGCGCCCTGATCTCGCTCGCCTGGCTTGCCAACAAGCTGATCGAGCATGGCAAGCACCTGAAGGCAGGCGACGTCATCCTGACGGGCTCGGTTCATCCGCCGGTGTTCCTGCCCGGGCCGGGCAAGGCCACGACGGAGTTCGTCGGGCTGGGCGGTACGGAGATCATCGTCAGATAGGAGCAACCCGTCACGGGCAGTTCTGGCCCATCCTGACGAGCGGGCGTTCCGGGTTGGCGAAATTGTTGCGCCGGCAGACGGGCCGTCCGAGCTCGTCCCTCGGAATGAAGAACTGGAGGCGCCAGTCACCCGCAGCAGCAGCTTCGCTCGCCGAACTGTTCCATGCGACGTCGAGCGCCGTGAGGTATGTGCCCAACCCCAACAAAGCCATGGCCAACGACAGCACGGCTAAAACCGGTTTCATGTCTCCCCCTTTGGCGATCCTGTCGAGGAGACGAGGCGTCGAGTTCGGTCGTTACAGGCGATGCCCGCCGGTTGACGGCGGCGGTTCGGTTCCTTATCACTTAACCATTTGGTTAACTGAAGGGGCCGCAACACAGATGGCTTGCTCGATCGTGACAGTCGACCGTCAGCTTACAGCGGTGGTCAAGGCCACGGTGCCTTTCCCGGAGATACCCAATGCCCAGCGCTCGGCGCGTGCCGCGGTCGATGCCGCCTTGCCGTCGCTGGCGGCCGGCTCGCTTGGTCGGCCGTTGACGCGTTTCCGCACGCCGGCGCGCGATGCGCTCGACATGGAGATCGGCACCATTGTTGGTCGAAGCTTCGCGACGAAGGGTGACGTCGTGCCGTCCGACCTGCCGGCCGGCCGCGCTGCGCACTTCCAGCTCAAGGGCCCGTTCGACGGCATGCCCGGCGCCTGGCAGACCCTGTTCGACTGGTGCCAGGCCGAGAAGCTCGAGCTCGCCGGCATCAACTGGGAAATCTACATGCCCTGGGAGGGCGTCGATCCCGCCAAGCTCGAGACGGATCTCTACGCACTATTGGCGTGACTTAAGGCCACTTCGGACGCGGCACGCGCGGGAGCTTCGGCAGGCGCGGCAGGCGCGGCACGCTCGGCAGCCTCGGCAAACCATAGGCCGCGTACCGGGCACTGGTTACGACAGTTTCCGCGGTGACGCTGTCGACGGGTGTCTTGGATTCCCCTGGACCGGCAACTGCGAGGATCACGGCTGCGATTGAGCAAAGCGACGGCATGGCTGTCTCCCATTTCAGATTGGACCGGCAAGCACGCTGGTCTCGCTTGGAAGACGGAAGCCGAAGGCAACCCGTTACATTGTGGCTGTCAAGGCCGACGCAAAGGGCGGCACAGGGGCCGCCGCCGTCAACTACGGACAATTACGCCGAAGTTCTCCGTGAAATAGCAGGCGCAAGGCATGGAACTCTCGGACCAGATAGTCTGATAGCGCCCTCATCCTGGTGGCAGGGCGTCGGTTCAACGCGATTGCGCCAGGATCGCAGATCGTGTCGGCTATCCAACGGTCGATCGGGCCGAGCATATGGAGGACGTCGGTTGGAGCAGCTGCAAAGCACCATCGTTTTCGCGTTTGTCTCGATTTTTTCGATAGTCAATCCGATTGGCATGGCCGCGGTTTTCCTCGAGATGACCAAGGAATACCCGGTGAATGTCCGGCACGTTCTCGCCTACAAAGTAGCAACGTACGGATCTCTTCTTTTGACGATCGCTTTGCTCGTTGGCCCCTCCGTGCTCAATTTCTTCGGTGTGTCGCTGCCGGACATCGAGATCGCGGGCGGCATCTTCGTGTTCTATGTCGCGTGGGGAATGCTGACCGCCCAGCCGAAGGTGTCCAGCGCCGAGGCGCGAGAGGCGGCCAACGCCTCCGACATCGCCTTCTTTCCACTCACGATGCCGATCACCGCCGGCGCTGGCTCGCTCGCCGTCACCATTTCGCTGTCGAGCAGGGTTTCCCATTCGGGGACGAGCGCGCTGGTCGGCTATGGCGGTGTGATCATCGGGATCGCCCTGGTCTTCGTGAGCGTGGCGTTGTGCTATCGATTTGCCGACGCGATCTTCCGGCGCATTGGCGAGGCCGGCACCACCGTGGTCACGCGCCTCACAGCGTTCATCCTGCTGGCCATCGGGGTCGAGATGGTATGGGGCGGTCTCAAGCCGTTGATTCTTTCCCTTTCCGTGAAATAACCCCTGCAGCGTTCGAGTACCAATGCCGGTCCGGCAAAGTGTGACGGCAAAAGCGATTGCCGCGCTCGAGCGCCCGGCGCCTCGGATCACCCCACCATCGATGCGCGCGAGGTGTTCATCATCAAAAGCAACGGAGGAGCCTCTCGAAAACCTGCCGGCCGAGCGCTGCGGTAGACGAGCGCACAGTTTCCGAAGAGGAGAGGGGATGACACGCAGGTCTCAAGATTTGAGCCAACCCACCATCTTGCCATCTCGACCGTTCGTCATGACAGTAGCCCACCATCGTCGCGGCAGGAGCCAATCGACAATGACCGTGGCATTCGGAACGGCCAAAGCGCCAGCATCGCGCCGCTTCTCCCTGTCCGTTCCGTTCAAGCTCGAGGGTCTGATCTTCTCGCTGAAGACTTTCGCGGCAGCGATCCTTGCGCTGGTGATTTCCTATTGGCTCGAGCTGAAGGAGCCGCAATGGTCGGTGTTCACCACCTATCTCCTCGCCCAGCCGCTGGTCGGCGCCGTCTGGGCCAAGGGGGCGTTCCGGCTGGTGGGTACGGTGAGCGGCGCCGTCGTTGCCGTGCTCTGCGTCGCCCTCTTCGCCCAGGCGGGCCCGCTGTTCATCCTGGCCTTGGCCCTCTGGCTCGCCTTCTGCGCCTATGGCGCGACGCTGGCTCGCAACTATGCCTCCTACGGCTTCGCGCTCGCCGCCTTTTCGGCGCCGTTGATCGGCTTCGGATCGGTCGGGACACCCGACCAGGCCTGGAGCATGGCGGTCGACCGCACGACCGAAGTCGGGCTGGGGATCCTCTGCGTCGGGCTCGTCCACGTACTGGTCCTGCCGCGCTATGCTGGCGATGCGCTCGGCGCCTCGCTCGCGTCGACCTTCGCCGCGCTCGCGCGTTACGCGGCCATCACCTTGCGGCCGGGCACGCCCGAGGAGGTGTTCACAGACATCCGTCGGCAGATGTCGGGTGAAGTGATCAAATTCGATGCCTTGCGGTCCTACGCTGTCTTCGAGGCGCCGGAGCTCAGGGGCCATGACGAGGCCCTGTCGCGGATGATGCGGGCTTTCCTGGGCCTTCTCTCCGTTGGCCGCGGGCTCTACGCAAGACTCGACGACCTCCGTCGCCACGAGGACCAGGATATGGCGGCACATCTCGATCCGGTGCTCGACAAGGTCGCCGACCTGCTCGATTCGATTGCCGCCGACCGTGACGGCCCCCGTTCGCCCGCGGTGAACGCCGCCTTGCATGAAGCGCGCGATCTGACCGGCCAAGCGCAGACGCAGCTGGAGGCCATGGTGGATTCGGAGCCCCTGGAGTCGCTGGCGAACGGCCTGCTGGTCCTCCAGCGCACCGGTGACATGATCGAGAGCCTTTCCCGAGTCGTCGTCGGGGTGACGGGAACGGCGCCCGCCGAACCACCCGGACCGCGAGTCGTCGCGGCGATCGAGCGGGACAGGGGGGCCGCCCTGGCGCAGGCGGCGCGTGCGGCGTTGGCGATCATCCTGCTCGGCGTGTTCTGGATCGCCTCTGCCTGGACGGCCGGCGCCATGGCGATGACGGGGCTTGCGATCATGATGGTCTTCTTCGTGACCGGCGAGAAACCGGGCAGAGTGGCGCTCAGTTACGTGCTCGTCGTTTCCCTGGCGATGGCCGCCGCTTTTTTTGGCATGGCCTTCATCATGCCGCGGCTCGGCGATTTCGGGATGCTGGCCGCGCTGCTCGGGGTGGTGCTGATCCCCGCCGGGATCGTCATGTCGATCCCCAGATATGCGTTCCTCGCCGTCGTGTTCGCGGCCTTTTTCATCTCCCAGCTCGGCCTGAGCAATGTGCCGAGCTTCGACACTGCCACCTATGTCGACAATTCGATTGGTATGCTGCTGGGGCTGGGCGCCGGCGTGCTCGCGATCGACCTGATCCTGCCCTACAACCCGGCCACGACGCGCCGGCGCGAATGGGCGGAAGTAGTGGCCGCCCTGCCTGCGGCCGCCCGCGGGGAACGCGCCGAGATCGGCGCGCGCGTGCCGATCCAGCTGGCTCTGTTGAAGCTCATGCCGCGCCTCGATCTCACCGTCCATGCGGACGACGAGATCCTGGGCGGGAGCTTCGGCGCGGCCTCCATGAGCCTCGAGCTGGTTCGCCTGAGGAACAGGATCACCCATCCGGCTTTTCCGGCCGACGCCAGGGGCGCCGTGACGGCCTGCCTCGACACGCTGGCGCGGGACTTCGAACAGCTCGTGCAGGTGAAAGGTCCGACCGACCGTGCGAAGATCATGGACGAGGCCTCGACGGCCGTCGCCGCGGCCCGGACGAGCCTGGCCACCGGGTCGATGACGACGGAGACGGTCTCGGCGAATACGATCGCGTTGGCGCACGCCCTCGCCTCGCTGCGTTTCATCGCCGACCGGCTCGACATCGACCGGCCGTTCCTGACGCGGACACTCTCATGACCAGCCTCGGCATCGACAGTCTTCGCCCGCTCGACTTTTTCGGTTTCTACCTGCCGCCCCTCGTGCTGTGGGTCGTGGTTGCCCTCGTCCCCTTCATCCTGCTTCGCTGGAGCCTCGACCGGATCGGAGCCTATGCCTTCATCTGGCACCGGCCCCTGTTCGACGCGGCGCTCTTCGTCGCAATCCTCGGCGGCTTGATCTTTTCGGGAGGCACGCGTTGGCTCTAGTCAGGCAGGCGATCAGGGTTCTGGTCACCCTCACCGTGGTCGCGATCGCGGCCGTGATCAGCTGGAAGCTGTGGGACGTCTATATGTACGAGCCGTGGACGCGCGATGCCCGGGTGCGCGCCACCATCCTCAACCTCGCGCCTGACGTCTCCGGGTTGATCTCCTCGCTCAACGTCGTCGACAATCAGAGCGTCAAGAAGGGTGACGTGCTGTTCGTCATCGAGCGCGACCGCTTCCAGGCGGCCCTGGCGCAGGCCCAGGCCCTGGTCGAGAACAAGCGGGCAAACCTGAGGCTGGCCAACGACAATGCCAGGCGTAACGAGGAACTGGCGCGCGTGGACTCCAGCGCAATTACTCAGGTCGAGATCGAGACCTCGCAGGCGACGGCCGCCGTTGCCGCTGCCGAGGTCGGTCAAGCGGAGGCGGCGCTCACCACCGCCAACATCAACCTGCAGCGCACCGAGGTCCGCTCGCCCGTCAACGGCTTCGTGACGAACCTGACCGCCAGCGTCGGTGACTACGCCACGACGGGCACGCCGGTGCTGGCGATGATCGATAGCGACAGCTTC
>WHTW01000132.1:11232-20975 GCA_009377525.1 Rhodospirillales bacterium | reverse complement strand
CAATGATCAACCAGCTGTCCGGCGTTTTGCTGTCTCACCCGAGGGGTGCAGTCCAGGCCACATGCGTAGCCGAAAGGGCGGAAAGGGCGGAAATCTCTTGCATAGCTGACGACAGTGCATGCACCGCCCGGTGGCTTCTCAGCCAGCCCGCTGCCAACTGGTCAAAGTCACCGTGCGGCTAGCTATAGCTAGCTATGGAGGTGCGATTCGGCCCGGGGTGCCATGGAGGGGGTAGCGGAAACTCCGAGAACTGCGGAAACCCATCGCCTTGACCCTCCGGACCCTCATCCATAGATTGCCGGCCCTATGTTCATCGGGGCCCTTCAGGAGCGAATTATCCGCCCGGTCCGCTGACCGCGGCCGGGTCGTTCTGCCTGCTCGCGATCGCCTTTCCCGGTGGTCGTCCCACGCTCCAACTGCACCGAGTTTCTCGTGACAACCGACTACAAATCCAGCGTCTTCCTGCCCAAGACCGACTTCCCCATGCGCGCCGGCCTGGCCAAGAAGGAGCCGGAGCTCCTGAAGCGCTGGGCCGACATGAAGCTGTTCCACCGCCTGCGCGCCGAAAGCCGTGGCCGGCCCAAGTTCGTCCTGCATGACGGCCCGCCCTACGCCAACGGCAACCTCCATATCGGCCATGCGCTCAACAAGATCCTGAAGGATCTGGTGACCCGCACCCAGCAGATGCTGGGCAAGGACAGCCACTACGTGCCGGGCTGGGACTGCCATGGACTGCCGATCGAATGGAAGATCGAGGAGGAGTACCGCGCCAAGAACCAGGACAAGGATGCCGTCCCGGTCGGCGAGTTCCGCCGGGAGTGCCGCGCCTTCGCCGACCACTGGATCAAGGTGCAGCGCGAGGAGTTCAAGCGGCTGGGCGTCGAGGGCGACTGGGAGAATTACTATTCGACCATGGCCTATGAGTCCGAGGCCGTGATCGCGGGCGAGCTTGCTAAGTTCCTGATGAATGGCGGCCTCTACAAGGGCTCCAAGGCGGTGCTGTGGAGCGTCGTCGAGAAGACGGCGCTGGCCGAAGCCGAGATCGAGTATCACGACCATACGTCGGACACGGTCCATGTCCGCTTCCCGGTGGTGAAGTCGAAGGACGGCAAGCTCGACGGCGCCTCGGTGGTGATCTGGACCACGACGCCCTGGACCATCCCGGGCAACCGCGCGCTCGCCTACGGGCCCGACATCGCCTACGCGCTGGTCGAGGTCGCCGAGGCGGGCGAGGGCAGCCGCGCCAAGGCCGGTGAGAAGATGGTGCTGGCCAGGGACTTGGTCGGCGCTGTCGCCGAGGCCGCCGAGTTCACGCCCAAGGTGCTGGGCGATCTGGCGCCCGAGGATTTCGACGGCCTGCTGGCCGCCCATCCGCTGCGTGGCCAGGGCTACGACTTCGACGTCCGCCTGTTGCCCGGCAGCTTCGTCACCGCCGATGCCGGTACGGGCTTCGTACATATCGCGCCGGGCCACGGCGCCGACGACTATGAGCTCGGTGTTGCCCACGGCGTCGAGGTGCCCGACACCGTGGCCGAGGACGGCAGCTACTATCCGCACGTGCCGCTGTTCGCGGGCCGCAAAGTCTATACGGCGCAAGGTGTGCGAGGCGACGCCAACCGCGCCGTCAGCGACGCCCTCGGCAAGACCGGCAAGCTTCTGGCGTTCGGCCGCATCCGGCACAGCTATCCGCATTCCTGGCGGTCCAAGGCGCCGGTGATCTTCCGCAACGCGCCGCAATGGTTCATCGCCATGGACAAGCCGATCGCGGCGATCGGCGGCACCTTGCGCGAGAAGGCGCTGGCTGCGATCGACGCCACGCGCTTCGTTCCGCGCGCCGGCTACAACCGGCTGCGCAGCATGATCGAGCAGCGGCCCGACTGGTGCGTGTCGCGCCAGCGTGCCTGGGGTGTGCCGATCGCGGTGTTCGTCAACAAGGCGACCGGCGAGCCATTGCGCGATCCCGAGGTAATGGGCCGCGTCGTCGAGGCCTTCAAGGCCGAGGGCGCCGACGTGTGGTTCGAGAGCCCGCCCGAGCGCTTCCTTGGCAACAAGTACAAGGCCGAGGATTTCGAGCAGGTGAAGGACATCCTCGACGTCTGGTTCGACTCGGGCTCCACGCACGTCTTCACGCTCGAGGGCAATCCCGAGCTGAAGTGGCCGGCCGACCTCTATCTGGAAGGTTCCGACCAGCATCGCGGCTGGTTCCATTCCTCGCTGCTGGAGAGCTGCGGCACGCGCGGCCGCGCGCCTTATGACGGCGTGCTGACGCACGGCTTCACGCTCGACGAGCAGGGCCGCAAGATGTCGAAGTCGCTAGGCAACATCACGGCGCCGCAGGAAGTGTGCGACCAGTACGGTGCGGACATCCTGCGGCTGTGGGTGGTGGGCACCGACTACACCGAGGACCAGCGCATCGGGCCTGAGATCCTGAAGCACCAGGCCGAGGCCTATCGCCGGCTGCGCAACACCTTGCGCTACCTGCTGGGCAGCCTTGCCGGCTACTCGGCGGCGGAGAAGGTGGCCTATGCCGACATGCCCGAGCTCGAGCGCTGGGTGCTGCATCGCCTGGCCGAGCTCGATGCGATGTTCCGGCCGGCGGTCAACGACTTCGACTTCCACAAGATCGCGACCGAGCTGCACAATTTCTGCGCCGTCGATCTCTCGGCCTTCTATTTCGACATCCGCAAGGACGCGATCTATTGCGACGCCTCCGATGCGTTGCGCCGGCGCGCCGCGCGCACGGTGATGGCGGAGCTGTTCTCCTTCCTCACCGCGTGGCTCGCGCCCATCACCTGCTTCACCGCCGAGGAGGCGTGGCTGGCGCGGGCCCCGGACGTGCTGGACGGGGCCGCGGAAAGCGTGCATCTGCGGCTCTATCCCGAGATCCCGCCGGCGTGGCTCGATGCCGGCCTGGGCGAGAAGTGGAAGACGGTGAGGGCGCTGCGCCGCGTCGTCACCGGCGCGCTCGAGCTGGAGCGCGCCGAGAAGCGCATCGGGTCGAGCCTGCAGGCGGCACCGCACGTCCATGTAGCCAAGGAATATGTCGCCGCCATGAAGGATCTCGACCTCGCCGAGATCTGCATCACCTCGGGCGGCGAGCTGATCGAAGGCGAGCCGGCGGCAACCGACTTCAAGCTCGCCGACGTGCCGGGCGTCGGCGTGGCGCCGCTGCTGGCCGAGGGCAACAAATGCGCACGCTGCTGGCAGGTGCTGACCGAGGTCGGCAAGTCGGCCAAGCACCCGCTGATCTGCCGGCGCTGCGAAGAGGCGGTGGCGGCATGAGATTCTTCCGGAGCACGGACCTCCAGGTCCGCATCATGGGAGCGCATTCACATGCGCGTCTGAGCGGACCTGGAGGTCCGCGCTCCACCATGAGCATCCCATGATGCGCCGCATCGATCGCCAGGCCATGGCCCTGGTCGTCATTACCCTGGTCGCCGACCAGCTCTCCAAGCAGCTCCTGTTGAGCTACCTGATGAAGGCCCAAAGCGCCATCGTGCCGGTGATCGACGGCTTCTTCCGGCTGGTGATCGTGTGGAATCCCGGCGTCAGCTTCGGCCTGATGGGCGGCGACCGCGCGCTGCCGCCCTGGGTGCTGTCGGCCGTGGCGATCGCCGTGTGCATCGGCCTTTTCCTGTGGCTGCGACGAACCGACCGACCGTTCACAGGATGGGGTATCGGCCTTGTCATGGGAGGCGCCATCGGTAATGCTATCGACCGCGCCCGTTGGGGAGCGGTATTCGACTTCGCCGATTTCCACGTTGGCCATTGGCATTGGCCGGCGTTCAACATTGCCGATTCGGCGATCGTTGTCGGCGTCGGTCTGATGCTCATCGATTCTCTCATCGGCGAAAGACAGCGCGCGCCCTGATGCAGCCATGATCAGTGGACAAAAGCGGAGCCCGAAGGACGAACGATGCGACGCACGATCCTGAAACCGGCCCTGAAACCGGCCCTGAAACCGGCAAGCCTTCTGGCCCTCGGCGCCCTTGCGCTGGGCGGCTGCAGTGCGTTCGAGAATCTCGGCGGTGCCAAGAAAGTGTCGCCCGACGAGTTCAAGATCGTCTCCCACTCACCCCTCACCATGCCGCCCAACGCGGAGCTCCGGCCGCCGCGGCCGGGTGAGCCCAGGCCGCAGGAAGTGACTCCGGCCGACCAGGCCAAGGAAGCGCTGTCGCCGGCGCTGGCGGCGCGTCCGCAGCGCAACCAGGTGATGACCGGCGTCGCCCAGGGTCCCGGCCGCACCAGCGCCGAGGCCTCGCTGGTCCAGCGCGCCGGCGGCGGCAACACCGACCCCAATATCCGCAGCCGGGTCAACACCGACACCAAGACCATCAACGACAGCGACAAGTCGTTCATCGACGGCCTGATCTTCTGGCAGGACACGCCGCCTTCCGGCGTGGTCGTCGATCCCACCAAGGAGCAGCAGCGCATCCGCGACGCCCAGGCCGCGGGTCAGCCCGCCTCGGGCCAGACGCCGACCATCAAGCGGCGCCAGCGCGGCCTGCTCGAAGGCATCTTCTGAGCCGCGCTGCTATGCCTGGAGCGGCTTCGGGTCGGATGGAACCGCACGCGGTTCCATCCGACGCGAAACGCGCGCATTGGAGATGCTGGTTTCACCGGGCGCATTCGGCCCGGCTGATTCCAGCCGGTCGAAATGTGCTTTAGCCGCCGGGCCCTGCTCGGCGGCCTGGTCGCAGCCGGCGCGCTTGCTTCGCCGCCGGTTGCTCGCGCCAAGCTCTTCTCGGTCGAACGGCGCAAGTCCGACTTCTTCACCTTGCCCAACGGTCTGCAGGTCGTCGTGCTGCCGTCGAGCCGTGCGCCGATCGTCAACCAGCTCGTGGTCTACAAGGTCGGCAGCGCCGACGAGGTCTACGGCAAGACCGGCATCGCCCATTTCCTCGAGCACATGATGTTCAAGGGCACGGGCACGGTCGGGCCCACCGAGTTTTCGCGCACCGTCTCCAGGAACGGCGGGCGCGACAATGCCTATACGAGCTTCGACACCACGGGCTACTACCAGACCGTCGCGCCCGACCGGCTGGAGATGGTCATGCGCATGGAGGCCGACCGCATGGCCAACCTGCGCATCACCGAGCGGGAGCTGATCCCCGAGCGCCAGGTCGTGCTCGAGGAGCGCCGCATGCGCATCGAGAACTCGCCGGCGGCGCTGCTCGGCGAGGCGGTGCAGGAGCAGCTCTACGGCCGCCATGAGCCCTACGGCATGCCGATCAGCGGCTATGTCGACGACGTCAAGAAGCTCAACGTCCACGATCTCGCGGCGTTCTATGCCAAGTGGTACATGCCCAACAACGCCATCATGATCGTGGCCGGCGACACCACGGCCGACCAGGTGCGCAAGCTCGCCGAGAAGCACTATGGGCCGATCCCCTCGCGCAAGGTCGATCCCCGGCGCCGGCCGGGCGAGGGCGCGTCCGACCTGCCGCAACGGGTCATGCGCGCCGACGCGCGCGTCGCCGAGTCGCGCTGGTCGCGCTACTACCTTGCGCCGTCCTACCACAAGGGCGAGAGCCAGTACGCCTACGCGCTGCAGGTGCTGGCGCGCCTGATGGGCGGTGGCGAGACCAGCCGGCTGTGGAAGGCCCTGGTGGTTGACCGCAAGATGGCGCTGGCGGCGTGGGCCTCCTACAGGCCATCGAGCCTTGGCCTCACCTCCTTCGATCTCGGCGTCCATCCCGCGTCGGGCACGCCGATGGTCGAGATCGAGAGCGCGGTCGGCGGCCTGCTGGGCAAGCTGCTCGACGACGGCGTCACGGCCGAAGAAGTCGAGCGGGCGCAGAACCAGCTCCTGGCTGCCGCGATCTACTCGCAGGATTCGCTGCAAAGCGGTCCGCGCATCTACGGCGGCGTGCTCGGTGTCGGCGGCACGGTGGCCGACATCGATGCCTGGCCGCAGCGCATCAGCGCCGTCACACCGGCCGCCGTGGTCGCCGCCGCGCGCCATGTCTGGCGCGCCGGCGGGCTCGTGACCTCGGTGCTGACCCCGCAGGAAGGCATGCGGTGAGCCAGCTGCTGCGTATCCTGGCCGCGCTGGTCGTCGCGGTCGCGTTGCTGCCGGCCGCTGCCGGCGCGGTCGACATCAAGGCGGTGACCACGCCGCTCGGCATCAAGGCCTGGCTGGTGCAGGACAAGAGTGCACCCGCCGTTTCGCTGGCCTTTTCCTTCGCCGGTGGCACGGCGTCGGATCCGGCGGGCCAGTTGGGTGTTACCACCCTCATGGCCACGCTGCTCACCGACGGCGCCGAAACGCTCACCTCGCAGGCCTTCCGGCAGCGGCAGGAGGATGCCGCGGCATCGGTGGGCTTCAGCGCCTCGCTCGATCGCCTGGGTGGCAGGCTGCGCGTGCTGTCGGCCAACCGCGAAGAGGGCTTCGAGCTGCTGCGGCTGGCGCTCACCCAGCCGCGCTTCGATGCCGACATGATCGAGCAGCGGCGCGCCCAGATCATCGCCTCGATCAACCAGTCCAACCAGCGTCCCGGCTCGGTCGCCGCGCGCACGCTGATGGAGACCGAATTCGCGGGCCATCCCTATGCCAACAATCCCGACGGCACGCCCGACGATCTGAAGAAGCTCACCCAGCAGACCCTCAAGCTGCGCGCAGCTGCCCTGCTGATCCGCACCGACCTGGTCGTCGCGGCAGTCGGCGACATCGATGAAACCGATCTCGCCCGCTTGCTCGACCGCGCCTTCGGCAGCCTGCCGGTCGGCACGCCGCCGCCGCTGCCGCCCGAGTGGACGCCGCCCACCAAGGCACGCACCGTCGTGGTCGAGCGGCCGGTGCCGCAGAGCACGGCCCTGCTGGCCTTGCCCGGCGTCGCCCGTGACGATCCCGACTGGTACGCCGCATTGGCCATGAACCATATCCTGGGCGGCGGCGGCCAGCAGTCGCGGCTGTTCAACGAGGTGCGCGAGAAGCGTGGGCTGGCCTACAGCGCCACGTCGAGCCTGCGCGTCTATAAGCGGGCGGCGCTGCTCGTGATGTCGACGGCGTCGGCCAACGAGCGCATCGCCGAGGCATTGCGCGTGGTGAAGGGCGAGCTGGCGCGGCTCCGGGTCGATGGCCCGACCGAGCAGGAGCTTGCCGACGCCAAGACCTACCTTGCTGGAGCGCTGGCGCTGGCGCTCGATTCGTCGGGCGCCATCGCCGGCCTGCTGCACTCCATGCAGGTCGATGGCCTGGCGCCCGATCATCTCACCAAGCGCGCCGCTCTGATCGCGGCGGTCAAGATCGACGATGTCCGGCGCCTCGCCCGCCGCCTGTTGCGCGACGAGGCGCTGACCACGGTCGTCGTCGGCAAGCCGGTCGGCGTCGCCCCCGGTCCGTAGAGATCTCGTATGCCGCCGTCCAGCCTGCTCGCCAGTATCTTTCCCAAAGGCGCCGGGCGTAGACTGAGCGCGCCATGAGCGCGCTACGCCGCCTGCCTTCGACGCTGGTCAACCGCATCGCCGCGGGCGAGGTGGTCGAGCGGCCGGCCAGTGCGGTCAAGGAGCTGGTCGAGAACGCGATCGATGCCGGCGCCCATCGCATCGCCGTCGTCCTGAAGGAGGGCGGTCGCAGCTTCCTCTCGGTGGTCGACGACGGCGTCGGCATGACGCGCGAGGAGATGGCTCTGGCCGTCGAGCGCCACTGCACCTCCAAGCTGCCCGGCGACGATCTCACCGACATCCGCACCCTCGGCTTCCGCGGCGAGGCGCTGCCCTCGATCGCCTCGGTGAGTCGCTTCGTCCTCACCTCGCGGCCGGCCGGCGCCGACACCGCCTGGAGCCTCGACATCGAAGGCGGCGCCAAGGGCGAGCCGCGGCCGGCGGCGCATCCGGCGGGCACGCGCGTGGAGGTGCGCGATCTCTTCTTCGCGACGCCGGCCAGGCTCAAGTTCCTCAAGGAGCCGCGCACCGAATCCGGTCATGTCGCCGACGCCCTGCGCCGGCTCGCCATGGCCCATCCCGCCATCGCCTTCCGCCTGGAAAGCGAGGAGCGCACCCTGGTCGACCTGGCGGCCGCCAATCCCTCGCTGCTCGACAAGCCGGACGCCATGCGCCTGGAGCGGCTCGCGGCCATCATGGGCCGCGAGTTCGCCGACAATGCGCTCGCCATCGACGCCAACCGCGAGGGCTTCCGGCTGACCGGCTTCGCCGGCCTGCCGACCCTCAACCGGCCGACCGGCCAGCATCAGTATCTCTTCGTCAACGGCCGCCCGGTGCGCGACAAGCTGCTGGCAGGCGCCGTGCGCGGCGCCTACCAGGATTTCCTGGCGCGCGATCGCCATCCCATGGTGGCGCTGTTCCTCGAGGCGCCGACCGCCATGGTCGACGTCAACGTCCATCCCGCCAAGACCGAGGTGCGCTTCCGCGACGCCGGCATCGTGCGCGGCCTGATCGTGGGTGCGCTGCGCACCGCGCTCGCCGCCGCCGGCCATCGCGCCAGCACCACGGTGGCCGATGCAGCGCTCGGCGCCTTTCGGCCGCACACGGGATATTCGTCGCCTCTGCCGATGGGCAACGGTCACGCGGCATCTGTGCCGCGCGGCCTCGCGGAAGCCGCCATGCAGTTCATGTCGCCGTTCGACGCGCCGTCGGCGCGCGTCGAGACGCCTGCCGAAGCGCCCACCGGCAACGGCCAGCACTATCCGCTCGGCGTGGCGCGCGCCCAGCTGCACGAGACCTACATCGTGGCCCAGACCGACCACGGCGTGGTGATCGTCGACCAGCACGCCGCCCACGAGCGGCTGATGCACGAGCGCCTGAAGGACCAGTTGCAGGCCGACGGCGTCAAGCGCCAGGCGCTGCTGCTGCCCGAGGTCGTCGATGTCGGCGAGGACGGCGCGCGCCGCCTGGCGCAGCGCGCCAACGAGCTCGCCGAGATGGGCCTGGTGCTCGAGCCGTTCGGCTTGGGCGCCGTGGTGGTGCGCGAGACGCCCGCGGTGCTGGGCGAGGTCGATGTCCAGGGCCTGGTGCGCGACCTTGCCGACGAGCTGGGCGAGATGGGCGATCATCTCTCGCTCAAGGAGAAGATCGAGGAAGTGTGCGGCACGCTTGCCTGCCACACCTCGGTTCGCGCCGGCCGCCGACTCACGGTCGAGGAGATGAACGCACTGCTGCGGCAAATGGAGGCGACGCCGCATTCCGGCCAGTGCAATCATGGCCGGCCGACCTATGTCGAGCTAAAGCTGGCCGACATCGAGCGACTGTTCGGAAGGCGATGAAGCGAGTCCTGCTCCTGGCGTTGGCGATGGCGGTCGCCGTTTCGGCCGACGCGCAGACGCGCGCGCCGGCGTCGGCCTCGACGCCGACCTCCAGCCTCGACGGCGAATGGCGCGGCAAGAGCGACGGCGGCTCATGCAACGCGCCGCTCGACTTCGTGATCACGATCGAGAACGGCTTCGTCGACGGCTCGGCCTTCGACACCACCGCGCACGGCCCCGTGCCCAACCTCAAGAAGGCGCCGCCGCCGGCGCCGACCCCCAGCCTGTGGCAGATCCACGGCACCGTGAGGTCCGGCGCCACCTTTCCCCTGATAGGCGTCGCCTCGGTGACGGCAGCCGATCGCCGCGAGGGCAAGCTCACGGCGCGCAGCGACGGTGGCAGCCTGGTGATCAGCGAGAACAGCGGCTGCCGGCGCACGGTGCGATTGTCGCGAAGTTAGCAGCTCGTCACAGAGATTTTGACGGTTGATATCGACCTCGATCCGATACGGTGACAGCATTGCCTGCACGTCGGTCGAG
>WHTW01000132.1:0-11090 GCA_009377525.1 Rhodospirillales bacterium | reverse complement strand
TAGAGTCCGGCGTCTGTCGCTCTATGCATCGTTTATCCGACCATGTGCCGGACCGCTCCCGCCCGGGAGCCGGTCATCCCGTCCGGCTGCGGTCAGCCGGACGGGATGGGCTCCAGGAGGAGGTGGGTCAGCGTAAACTGCGGGAACTGCGCAAACCTCAGAACTCCCATGAAATGCGCACCGAACGCATCATTGGTTCTCAAGTCGCAAACTGCGGAAACTGCGCAAACCTCGCCTGGAGTGCAGTCGATGCTTGCACCTTCGGTCCCAAGGGGGGCAGTCCCCCGGGAGGGGCTGCGGGAAATGCTGAAAATGCAGGAAATCCAAAAGCGGTGTGCATTCAATGGCTTGGCGGGCATCGGCCGGCCTGCCGGAAATTGGCCGAAAATGCCGAAATTCACGAGCGAGGTGTGACGAGCTACTAGAGAATTTCGATGACTTGCGAGGAAGCGTTGGCAAGGGCCTCGATGGACGTTCGCCTTTGCCGGAGGGCTTGTTCGACCTGATCGGTCGACGCGCGTTGCCCAACCTGACCCAGACCATTCTGACGTGCTCGCCGAGTACGAAGCGAAGAGCCAGGACATGAAGGGAGTCGGGAAATACGTCGGCGAGACGTTTGACGAGCTTATGGCTGAGATTCTGATCGAACAGCAATCTCATGCGTGAAGTTGAACGGTTCCCCGTTCACGAGCGGCAGCGTAGGCAAGACAAGCCAACACGTCGTCACGCGTAAGGTCGGGGAAATCCGACAAAATCTCATCGATGCTCATTCCCGAGGCGAGGTATTCCAAGACATCGGCAACCGAGATTCGCATGCCTCGCACACATGGCTTGCCGCCGAGCTTGTCGGGTTCCACCGTGATCAACGCATGCCAGTCGGACATGGGCTCCTCGTCAGGACAGCCAGTATTGCACTCGTGTTGCAGCCAATAGCGCCAGCGGCCGTCACTCAGTTGCAAAGGATCTTTTCCTCGACGCCGGCCAGCAACCGGAAGAAGGCGTCCTGCGGCTTCTCCAGAACGAACATCGCCTTGGCGTCGAGCCCGAGATTGAGCCCGCGCAGCACCGCACCGCTCACACCATGGCCGACCACGACCGAGCGCGTGTTGGCCGCGATGATCTCGGCCAGCACTTCGGCCGAGCGCCGGCGCAGGTCGGCATGTGTCTCGCCACCCGGCGGGCAGTAGCCATGCGGATCGGCGCGCCAGTCGCTGAGCGCCGTGGGATGGCTGACCTCGATCTCCTTCCAGCTGAAGCCTTCCCATTGGCCGTAGCTCAGCTCGGCGAGCCGCGGATCGTCGCGCCATTGGCCGGGATCGAGGCCAAGCTCGCGGCCGATGATCTCCGAGGTCTCGCGCACCCGGCCGAGCGGGCTGCGCAGGAAGGTCGTGGGCCCGGGCGCGCGCGCGAGCTCGGCTTTGAGCGTGCGGCCCATCGCCAGCGCCTGCGCGCGCCCGCGCTCGGTCAGCGCCGAATCCTT
This sequence comes from Rhodospirillales bacterium, assembly GCA_009377525.1. Classification (GTDB taxonomy): domain Bacteria; phylum Pseudomonadota; class Alphaproteobacteria; order Reyranellales; family Reyranellaceae; genus Reyranella. The sequence continues at coordinate 9,610 of WHTW01000132.1, read as the reverse complement.
GGTGCCCTGCATGCGCCGCTCGGTGTTCCACGCCGTCTCGCCGTGGCGCAGCATGTAGAGCGGAGTCACCAGGGTCACGGTTTGCCCCGCAGGATCACGATCTTGGCCGCGCCATAGCGGCGCTCGTCGATCGCCTCGAAGCCCGCCGGCGGGACGATGTCCTCGTTGTGCGCCAGCTCGACGGTGACGATGGCATCGGGCGCCACCCAGCCCGCGGCGGCGAGCGCGCTGAGTGCCGGCGCGGTCTGGCCCGAACGATAGGGCGGGTCGAGGAAGACGAGGTCGCAGGGCTCGCGCCCGGGCGGCGGCCGGGTCGCGTCGGCGCGCACCACCTTGGCCGCAGCGGTCTCGCCGAGCTTGCGCAGATTCTCGCCGATCAGCTTGATCGCCGTCGCATCGTTGTCGAGGAAGGTGGCGTGCGCGGCGCCGCGCGACAGTGCCTCAAGACCCAGTGCGCCCGAGCCCGCGAAGGCGTCGAGCACGCGCACGTCGATCAATGGCGAGGTGCCGTCGGCCCGCCAGTTGGCGTGGACCAGGATGTTGAACAATGCTTCGCGCGCCCGGCTCGCCGTCGGCCGCGTGGCCTGGCCCTCGGGGGCGGCGATGGTGCGGCCGCGATGCTTGCCGCCGACGATCTTCAGCATCAGTGCCGCCGCTGACGGGGTCTGGGCTTGGGTTTCGGCTTGGCCCAGCCGGCTTTGCGCGGCGGCGGCTTCAGGCCCAGCAGGCTGTCGAGCGCCTGCGGCGGGATCTCGTCGACTTGGCCGCGCTCCAGTTCGCCCAAATGGAACGGTCCGAAGGCGACGCGGATGAGGCGCATCACCGGCAGGTCGAGATGGGCGAGCACACGGCGCACCTCGCGGTTCTTGCCTTCGGTGAGCGCGATCTCGAGCCAGGCGTTGGTGCGCTGCTGGCGCTCCAGCCGGGCCTGGATGGCGCCGTAGCGCACGCCCTCGATGGTGATGCCGTGCGCCAGCGCGGCGAGCCGCGCCTCGTCGACCATGCCGTGCACGCGCGCGCGATAGCGCCGGATCCAGCCATTGGCCGGCAGTTCCAGCCGCCGCGCCAGGCCGCCGTCGTTGGTGAGCAGCAGCAGGCCCTCCGACATGAAGTCGAGCCGTCCCACGGTGACGACGCGCGGCATGCCCTTGGGCAGCGCATCGAAGATGGTGGGCCGTCCTTGCGGATCGCGCGCCGTCACCAGTTCGCCCGTGGGCTTGTGGTAGCGCCACAGCCGCGCGCGGTCGGCGTCGGGCAAGGGCTTGCCGTCGACCTCGATGCGGCTTGCGTCGGTGACGGTGATGGCGGGTGTGTCGAGCACCTTGCCGTCGACCTTCACCCGGCCGGCGGCGATCCAGCGCTCGGCATCGCGGCGCGAGCACAGGCCCGCGCGCGCCAGCCGCTTGGCTATTCTTTCCGGTTCACTCACTTCGTCGCTGCCGCTCCCAGGAAGGCGCGGAAGAGTCTGGCGTCGCCCTCGGAGATCAGAAACTCGGGATGCCATTGCACGCCGATGCAGAAGCGATAGCGCGGTGCCTCGATGCCCTCGATGACGCCGTCGGGCGCGGTGGCGTTCACCACGATGCCGGCCGGCGCGTCGGCCGCGGCCTGATGATGGGCGCTGTTCACCTGCAATTCATCGGCGCCGACGATGCCGTGCAGCTGCGTGCCCTTGGCGACTTTCACGGTGTGGCCAGGTTCGTTGCGCGGATTGGGCTGCTCATGCGCCAGCGCCTCGGCGACGGCGTCGGGGATGTGCTGGATCAGCTTGCCGCCCAGCACGACATGCAGGAGCTGCTGGCCGCCGCAGATCCCGAGCACGGGTTTGTTCTGGTCAAGCGCGCCCTTGGTGACGGCGAACTCGAAGGCGGTGCGGCGGTCCTTGGTGATCACCGTGGCGTGCGCGGCTCCGCCGCCATAGTAGGAGGGATCGACGTCGAAGGCGCCGCCGGTCACGACCAGGGCATCGATGCGCTCGAGATAGTCGCCGACGCGGTCGGGCTCGTGCGGCAGCGCGACCGCCAGGCCGCCCGCCGCGTCGATGGCGTCGAGATAGTTCTGGCGCAGCGCGTACCAGGGAAACTTGGAATAGCCCCCCGGCTTTTCTGCATCCAGGGTGACTCCGACGAGGGGACGGGGCATGGATGCAGGATATCACATTTCCCGTCGCGGGCGGCCTTATGACGAAGCCGCGACGTTCCTCGGCACGTCCTTGAACGGCTTGATGGTGTCGACACTGGGCTCCTTGGGCATTTTCAGCACGCGCTCGGAGATGATGTTGCGCTGGATCTCGTCGGTGCCGCCGGCGATCGAGGTGGCGGGCACGGAGACAAGGATCTCGGCGATGACGCCGCCCATCGGGCTGTCCTCGCCCGCCAGCAGCGCGTCGGCGCCGGTGATGTAGGTGTGGACCCGCGCCGCCTGGCGCGCGACGTGGCTCGACACCAGCTTGCCCAGCGAGCCCTCAGGGCCCTGCGGCCGGCCCTGTTCCTGCGCCGCCCGCGCGCGCCGCGCCGTCCATTCGGCGGCCTTGGACATGATCAGGAGCTTGGCGATCTCCTGGCGGATCACCGGGTCCTTGATCTTGCCGGTGGCGCGGGTGCGCTCCATCACCAGGTCGACGCGACCGGCGCGCTGCGGATACCACTTGTAGGGCTCCATGGTGGAGGCGATCTCGGCCTTCTCTTCCTCGTAGATGCGGCCCTGGCGATTGGAGGCCTGCGCCCAGCTCCGAAGCCCATCGGCGCCGCGACGCTCGTGCATCAGGGTGGTGGTCGCCACCGTCCAGCCGTCGCCCACGTCGCACACCATCATCTCGGGCTCGACCATGGCGTCGGTGAAGAACACCTGGTTGAACGAGGCGTGCCCGTTCATCTGCTTCAAGGGATGGACCTGCACGCCGGGCTGCTTCATGTCGAGGATGAAGTAGGCCAGCCCCTTGTGCTTGGGCACGTCCCAGTTGGCGCGCGCCAGCAGCAGCCCCCAATGCGCCTTGTGGGCGCTGGTGGTCCACACCTTCTGGCCGTTGATCGCCCACTTGTTGCCGCGCCGGTCGGCGCGGGTCACCGCGCCCGCCATGTCCGAGCCGCTGCCCGGCTCGCTGAAGAGCTGGCACCAGGTGTCCTCGCCGGTGAGGATGCGGCGCAGGAACTTCTCCTTATGCAGGTCGGTGCCGTGATCGAGGATCGTGGCGGCGGCGAGCGTGCGGATACCGGCCTTGGCGACGCCGACCGCGCCGATCCGCGCGAATTCCTCGTCGACGATGGCGGCGAAGTGCACCGGCAGGCCGCGGCCGTACCACTGCCTGGGCCAGTGCGGCGCGCCCCAGCCCGATTCGATCAGCTTGGTGCGCCATTCGACCAGGCCGTACTCGGGGTTCCAGTTGGCTTCCAGCCAGGACCGCACTTCGGCGCGGACGTAGCTCTCGGTCGGTTCGCTCATGGTCGATTGGCTCATGATCGGGCCCTCAGTGCTTCCAGTGCTGCATCATCAGTTCGCGATGCTGGTTGGCATCACCGAACAGGATCTCCGAGCTCTTGGCCCGCTTGAACCAGAGATGTGTGTCGTTGTCCCAGGTGAAGCCGATGCCGCCATGCATCTGCACGGCGTGGATGGCCGTCTGCAGATAGGCCTCGGCGGCGCAGGCCTTGGCGAGCGAGGCGATCGCCGGCAGGTCGTCGTCGCCCTCGTCGAGGGCCGCGGCGGCGTAGTAGGCCGCCGACTTCGCGAGCTCCACATCGACCAGCATATCGGCCGCCTTGTTCTTGGTGGTCTGGAACGAGGCGATCGAGCGGCCGAACTGCATGCGCATCTTGGTGTAGGCGAGCGCATCCTCGCGCAGGCGTTCGGCGCCGCCCACCATCTCGTTGGCGAGCAGGACGGCGGCTTGCTGCAGGGTGCGGGCGAACGGTGCGGCGGCGGCGCCGGCCTCGCCCAAGAGCCTGGCCTCGACCGAGTTGAAGGTGAGGCGCGCGAGCTTGCGCGTCTCGTCCATGGTCTTGAGGCGCTTGCGCTCGAGGCCCGGCGAATTGCCGTCGACGGTGAAGAACGACAGGCCGTCCTCGCCCTGCGAGCCCGGCCGGCGGGCCAGCACGACGATGAGGTCGGCGGTGTGGCCGTCGAGCACGAAGCTCTTGGTGCCCTCCAGTCGCCAGGCTGCTCCCGATTGCGTCGCCGTCATGGCCACGCCCTCGGCATCGTTGCGGCCGTCATCCTCGGAGAAGGCGAGCGCGGCGGTCTTCTCGCCCGACGCGATGGCGGGCAGCAGCGCGCTCTTCTGCTCCTCCGTGCCGGCATTCAGGATGGCGTTGGCGGCCAGCACGGTCGACAGGAAGGGCGCGCACAGAAGCCCGCGGCCCATCTCCTCCAGCACGATCGCGAGGTCGGCTTGGCCGAAGCCGCCGCCGCCGTAGGCTTCGGGAATGTGGATGGCGGTCAGCCCCAGCTCCTGGTTCAGCTTCTGCCAGCCGTCGCGCTCGAAGCCCTGGTCGGTCGCCATCAGGCGGCGCACCTCCTTGGTCGGCGAGCGCGCCTCGAGCGCCCGCCGCAGGCTGCTGCGGAACTCCTCCTGCTCCGGCGTGAAGCTGAAGCGCATGACATACTCCTCCCGACCCGATGTTGGCGCTATTTTCCCCCTTATGACCGGCCCGACAAGACCGTCCGCCATGGAGCGCGCGCTGCACGAAGCCCGCCTAGCCGCAGAGCGGGGCGAGGTGCCGGTCGGCGCCGTGATCGTCGGGCCCGACGGCACGGTCCTGGCCGAGGCCGGCAATCGCACCGAGGAGACGCGCGATCCCACCGCCCATGCCGAGATGCTCGTGATCCGCGCCGCCGCGGCCAAGCTCGGCGCGCCGCGGCTGGTCGATTGCGACCTCTATGTCACTCTCGAACCCTGCCCGATGTGCGCCCAGGCGATCTCCTTCGCGCGTGTCCGCCGGCTCTACTGGGGTGCCGCCGATCCCAAGGGCGGCGGCGTCGAGCACGGTCCGCGCATCTTCGACCAGCCGACCTGCCACCATAAGCCGGAGCTCTATCCTGGACTCAGCGAGGGTGAAGCCGGCGACCTATTGCGCAACTTCTTCAAGGCGCGGCGCTAGCCATTCGGCGCGTACGCCATCGTCGCGATCCTTGATGGCCTTGCGGCGGCGAGCGAACTCCTCTGGCGCCAGCCGCGACAGCGCCCAGACGGCAGCGCCGCGCACCAGGGGCGAGGAGTCCTCAAGCAGGGCCTCGACCGCCGGCAGCGCGGTCTCGCGCTTCGTGCTGTTGCCCAGGGCATAGGCGACGTTGCGCACCAACCGGTCGCGGCCGATGCGTTTGACGGCGGTGCCGGCGAAGCGCTTGCGAAACGCGGCATCGTCGAGCGTGGCGAGTTCGGCGAGCAAGGGCGCAGTGAGCGCCGGCCGTGGCATCAGCGCGGCCTCGCGTGCCTGCTTGGCGAACTTGTTCCACGGGCAGACGGCCAGGCAATCGTCGCAGCCGTAGATGCGGTTGCCAAGCAGTGGCCTGAGCTCGCGATCGATCGGGCCTCCATGCTCGATGGTGAGGTAGGAGATGCAACGCCGCGCCTCCAGCCGGTAGGGCTGGGGGATGGCGTTGGTCGGGCAGATGTCGAGGCAGGCGCGGCATTGGCCGCAATGATCGGTCTCGGGCTGGTCGGCCGGCAGTTCGACCGACAGCAGGATCTCGCCCAGGAACAGCCAGGAGCCGAACTGGCGCGACACGAGGTTGGTGTGCTTGCCCTGCCAGCCATGGCCGACGGCCTGCGCCGCGGGCTTCTCCATCAAGGGCGCTGTGTCGACGAACACTTTCAGATCGTGCTGGTAGGTGTCCCAGATGAAGCGGCCCAGCGCCTTGAGCTTGCTCTTCATCACCTCATGGTAGTCGCGTCCCTGGGCATAGACCGAGATCGCCGCGCGCTCGTCGTGCCTCAGGATCTCGAGCGGGTCGCTCGCCGGCGCGTAGTTGATGGCGAGCGACACGACCGTCCTGGCCTCGCGCCACAGGGTTTGCGGATCGGCGCGCTGCTCGGTGCGCTTACCGAGCCAGCCCATGTCGCCCTGCCAGCCGGCGTCCAAGAATTCGCCCAGGCGCTGCAGGCGCTCGTCGCGCGCCTTGGGCGCCAGGTTGGCCGGCGCGAAGCCGACCGCGTCGAAGCCCAGCCTCAGGGCCTCGTCGCGAATCGCATCGCGCAGCTCCGCCGGGGTCGCCGTCCGCGGCTTGCACTTGGGCGTCGGCGGATGCCGGCTCATCCTCGGCCGCGATAGGGCGCGACACCTGGGTCGGGCAGCCACAGGCCCCGGGGCGGCTGGCCGGTCTGCCAGAACACGTCGATCGGCATGCCGCCGCGCGGATACCAGTAGCCGCCGATCCTGAGCCAGCGCGGCGCCAGCACCTTCTGCAGGCGCATGCCGATCGCAAGCGTGCAGGTTTCGTGAAAATCCGCCTGATTGCGGAAGCTGCCGAGATAGAGCTTCAGCGACTTGCTCTCGACCAGCCTGGCGCGCGGGGCGTAGTCGATCACCAGATGGGCGAAGTCGGGCTGGCCGGTCACGGGACAGAGCGTGGTGAATTCGGGGGCGGTGAAGCGCACCAGGTACAACGCCTTGGGCTGCGGATTGGGCACCGTCTCGAGCACCGCTTTTTCCGGAGAAGCGGGCAGGATGGCGGGCCGTCCGAGCTGGCTGAGCTTTGGGTATTTAGTCATGTAACCATCATATGCTAAGCGGGCATCCATGACCCACCGCGTTGCCATCGTGGGCGCCGGGCCCTCGGGCTTCTACGCCGCCGACGGGTTGTTGCGCGCCCGCCCCGACCTGCATATCGACATCATCGACCGCCTGCCCACGCCCTATGGCCTGGTGCGGGCGGGCGTAGCGCCCGATCACCAGGGCACCAAGGCGATCGTCCGCCAGTTCGAGAAGCTTTTGGGTCAGCCCGACGTCCGCTTCGCGGGAAACATCGACGTCGGCCGCGATATATCCTGGGAGGAGTTCGACGCGGCCTACGATGCCGTGATCGTCGCCATCGGCATGGTGATCGACAGGAAGCTCGGCGTGCCGGGCGAGGACCTGCCTCATGTCTGGGGATCGTGGCGCTTCGTTGGTTGGCTGAACGGCCACCCCGATTCCCGCGCCGGCCCCGATCTCTCGAAGGTCAGGAGCGTGGCGGTGATCGGCAACGGCAACGTGGCGCTGGACGTGGCGCGCGTGCTCGCCAAGAGCGCCGAGGAGATGGCCAAGAGCGACATCGTCCCCGAAGCTGGAGCGGCGATCGCCGCGGCGCCGCTCACCGACATCCATGTGATCGGCCGGCGCGGGCCCGAACATGCGTCGTTCACCAACAACGAGCTCGCCGAGATGGGCCGCTTGGCGCGCGCCGTCTCCGTGACCGATCCCAAGGGCCTCGACGTTGCGCCGCCGCCTGGCGATCCGACGCCCGAGCGGCTGCGCAAGACCAAGAACCTGGAGATCCTGAAGGGATTTGCCGGCCACAAGGCAGGCGAGAAGCCGGTGACCGTGCATTTCGTGTTCGGTGCGGTGCCCAAGGCCATCCGGCCGGGCGAGATCGAGCTCAGCACCGCCACGCTCAAGGCTGATCTGGTGGTGACCTGCATCGGCTACAGCGGCGAGGATTTCCCCAAGCGCGACGATGTCTTTCCCGTCGGCTGGGTCAAGCGCGGCCCGACCGGCACCATCCCGACCAACCGCGCCGAAAGCCATGCCGTCGCCCAGCAGGTGCTGGCCTTCCTGAAGGACCGCGATCCCAAGAGCGGGCCCGACGTGCTGCCGATCGCCGTCGACGCCGCGGGCTGGCACCGCATCGACAAGCACGAGGTCGCGGCCGGCGCGGCGCTCGGCCGCCCTCGCGTGAAATTGACGGACTGGCAGGCGCTATTGGACGTCGCGCAGGGCGGCTGACGGCATTATTGTTGCTCTCAGGGACCGGGGGGTCATTCAGGGAGCTTTCATGTTGAAAATTGGTCGTCGTCTCACCTGCGCGCTGGTCGCCGCTGCCGCCTTCGCGGCACCCGTTGCCGGGGCCTACGCACAGAGCACGCTCAAGGTCGCGCTGCATTCGGATCTAAAAATCATCGATCCGGTGTGGACCACGGCGCTGATCTCCACCCATCACGGCTACATGGTCTACGACACGCTGTTTGCCCTCGACGAGAAGCTCCAGGTCAAGCCGCAGATGGTCGACAAGTGGGAGGTCTCGCCCGACAAGCTCACCTGGACCTTCACCCTGCGCGATGGCCTGGAATGGCACGACGGCAAGCCGGTGACGGCCGAGGATTGCGTCGCCTCGATCAAGCGCTGGGGCGCCAAGGATTCGATGGGCCAGAAGCTGCTGGGCGTGGTGACCGATCTCAGCGCGCCCGACGCCAAGACCATCAAGATGGTGCTGAAGCAGCCCTACGGGCTGGTGCTGGAATCGCTCGGCAAGTCGAGCTCGAACGTGCCCTTCATGATGCCCAAGGCGGTGGCGAGCGGCGATCCCAACACCCAGATCACCGAATCGATCGGCTCCGGTCCCTTCATCTTCAAGAAGGACGAGTGGAAGGCGGGCGAGAAGGCGGTCTACGTCAAGAACCCGAAGTACAAGCCGCGCAACGAGCCGGCCTCGGGGCTGGCCGGCGGCAAGGTCGCCAAGGTCGACCGCGTCGAGTGGATCACGATTCCCGACCAGCAGACCCAGGTCAACGCGCTGCTCAACGGCGAGATAGACCTGGTCGAGATCGTGCCGCCCGACCTGCTGCCGCTGCTCGCCAAGGACAAGAACATCAAGACCACGGTGGTCAACAAGGCGGGGCGGCAATACGCCATGCGCTTCAACGTGCTCCACAAGCCGTTCGACAACGCCAAGGTGCGCCAGGCGGTGCTCTATGGCCTGGGGCAGAAGGAGTTCCTCGAGGCCAACGTCGGCAACCCGGAGTACTACAAGGAATGCAAGTCGCTGTTCCCCTGCGGCTCGCCGCTCGAATCGACCAAGGGCTGGGAGGACAAGCTCTCGGGCAACGTCGCCAAGGCCAAGGAGCTGCTGGCGGCGTCGGGCTACGACGGCACGCCGGTGGTCTTCCTGCACCAGACCGACACCGCAGGCCACAACAACCTCGCCACGGTGGGCAAGGCCCAGCTCGAGAAGATCGGGCTGAAGGTCGATCTGCAGCCGATGGACTGGCAGACCCTGGTGTCGCGCCGCGCCAAGAAGGATCCGCCGGACAAGGGCGGCTGGGGCGCCTACTTCACCTCGTGGGGCGCCACCGACGTGCTGAACCCGGTGTCGGCGGCCTTCCTCAACGCGTCGTGCGACAAGGCGACGTTCGGCTGGCCGTGTGACGAGACGCTGGAGACGTTGCGCGACGCCTACGCATCGGATCCCGATCCGGCCAAGCAGAAGGCGATCGCCGAGCAGGTCCAGCTGCGCGTGCTGGAGTATCCGACGCACGCGCCGCTCGGCCAGTTCACCACGCCGACGGCGGTCCGCAGCAACGTCAACGGGCTCTTGAGCACGCCGTCGCTGGCGCTGTGGAACGTGGAGAAGAAATAGCGCTTTGTCTTCCGGACCGCCGGCTTCCAGCCGGCTCATGATCATGATGCCGGCTGGAAGC
>WHTW01000131.1 GCA_009377525.1 Rhodospirillales bacterium | reverse complement strand
CATGCTGCGAAGATTATGTAATCCCCGGTGATGTTCCCGGACAGACTCTAAGGGCCAGGGTCTTAACTCCCGAAACTGCCGGGTCCTCTTTTTCCAACGTCAGCGGCTAGAGGCCGGGCCATGACAGAGAGGGAGCAGTTGATTCAGACTTTGGTGGCATCTCGTCGCCTTGGACTGGCCCCATTGTGGGTAGCGCTTTTGCCCCGAACGTTGGTGGACCGCTCGCGGGTTACGCTAGTTTAGCCTCGCTGAACACCCCAAGTCCGCAGTGAAGGTTAGGCCCCGTATAGACTGACCCAAAACTCTATGCGGGGCCGTCCTGCTGAGCTGCAATTAGTTTGGGAGGGTACTTTGGCTAGGTCCCAAAGTGGGTTACAGCCAGCGCGCATCAAGTTGTCGCGCTGGCAAGCCGTGGTGGGACCAGCAGTTGCCGGTTTGGGCATTCTGTTGCTTATCGGCTGCGCATTGTCGATGTAGCCCTGTTCACCGCTCGCGCGAATCAGCACCGGCGTAGCCGTAGGAACTTCAGCCCGTTACGATCATCCCGCCTTTCGTGGACGATGGTGGGCGCTCCAGGGATCGGACCTGGGACCTCACCCATGTAGAGGGTGTGCTCTGCCACTGAGCTAAGCGCCCGGGTTGGATATACCCGGCCGCCGATTGCATCGCTCGAACCCCTTGGGAGTAATTCGCGCGGCCGTTGCTTCGGCGTCGCTTAAACTGTCGCGTGTGCACTGGGTGCGGCCCGAGGTGGTCGCGGAAGTGACCTACCTGACATGGACGGAGGACAACCTGCTGCGAGAGGTGCAGCGAGAAGACAAGCCGGCCCGGCAGGTCGTTCTCGGTCCGGAAGAGCCCAGAGGGAACTCCATTCAGCACGTACTTGGAGCGATGCCATGTCGTACATCACCATTTCCAAGCCATTGTCGGTTGACCACCTCCATCGCCTGAAACGGCGCTGGCAGCGCGGCCTGGCGGTTGAACATGCGTTCATCGTGTTGCTTATCGCCTTTTCGGCGTTTCAATTCCTGTTTGTCGTCGGCGCCACGGTCGGCTAGCTGGCGGCCTCGGCGCCTCGCGCGCTGTCGTCCCTGTCAGTTATTGTGGAATCTTTGAACTTCGGGAATGTGCGGTAAGCCACATCTTCCTCTGAAGAACCGGTCACAGTAGGGGGTGAGATTTCGTCCACACTATCAAGTCGTGTGAAAGGATGCTGACATGTTCGTCGTTCGCAGCGAAGCCGGCCAAATCGCGGCGGCCTTTTTGGATGAGCAATTTTCTGGGCAGGAGTGGCTGCCGATCGACAGTCGCCCGTTGCAGGTGTTTCTTGCGGCGGCACCCAGAACTGAAACATCGCGAGTGCTTCAGCCAGAATCGCTGCTAGGCCGGCTTATCTAGCTCAGGGCGACCAAGAGCTCGGATCGAGGCGCCACCGACGCATTCTATCCGGCCGACGGCAGTATCCGGTCGATCGCAGACCGCCAAACGGCTTGCGCAGCTTCCACCGACAGGCCGTGGCAGCCGCGCATTTGGTCCCAGCTTTCGAAACTGGTCAACGCAGCCAACGCAACGAGCAGCTGATCTCGCGGCGACTCAGGGAGTCTGGAAAGCTCCGGCGCATACATGACCTTCATTCTCTCGATATTGGCGAGGCGCACCAGGACAACGCGGGTCTTCAGTTCGGCAATCTGATCCTGGCTGGTGATTATGCGCCACAGCGGCAGCCATTTCTCGCAGGCGAACGCGCGGGTCTGCACGTGGGACTTGATCCGAGTCGGACGGTCACCGTCAACATGTCGTGCTACTGCCTCTGCCTGGCCCTGGGTAATTGCATAGTCCGCAGTTGCAAGGCTGAGCGCATCCAGATCGGAGAAGCGCTCGAAAACGGAGCGCGTCGAGCATCCAGCCTGGTCCGCAATCTGGGCCGCCGTCGGCATCACAGGGTTCCGGCGAAGCAGCTCCAAATAAGCCAAGATAATTGCCAGCCTGGTCCTCTCGCTTCGCCGGCGGCGCCCGTCAATCTTCAAATCGCCAGAGGCGGCAGTGGTGAAGGCCATTTGCAAGTGAATGGCACAGAACGCTCGGATTACCCAGCCAAGACTTCGTTCGCCTCAAGTCGGCCTCGATGAGCCACAGGATCGCCTCCAGCACAGCATTAGGTCGAGTTGATCCAAGGTCAGTCTCGAGAGCTTGACAGGTAGCGCAGGGCCGGAAGGCTCGGTAGAAAGAAATACTCACCGCCGGCCAGTTGGATGAAGGTCTGAACGTCGACGATCCGGCGCAAGGGCTGCTCGGGGATCGTGAAGCGACCCTTGGGACCCATCAGCGGATCGGTCTCGTCATACAAGGTTGCGAAATTCTTGTTCAACAGCCAGGTCTGCTGAATGAACTCGAACTGACGGGCAATATCGGCGTTGAGGCAAATGAAGAGCAGCCCGCGTTCCGCGCCGTCGTCGGTGCGGCGGTCGGTTGCCGTGGCGCCGTACTTGCGGCCGCGCCGCAGGATCCGGTGGTTGTTCACCGAATCGAGCAGGGCGGGAGCCGAGGCATAGTCCCGCGCGAGGCCGTCGCGAGGATTTGCTCGGCGCACGTGGGAGCCGAGCGGGCAACCGTGGCCGTGGGGATCGAGTTCGGCGAAGCCGAAGGCGTTTTGCGGCTGTTTGTGTTCGTCGGCCGCGAGCAGTCCGCTGGGGCTCAACAGATGGCCGTCGATGTTGCGCCCGACAATCCGTTCGGCGAGCCAGTCGGCAGTGACGTGTGTGGCGGATGGGTCGTGGGCGCGGATTCTCGCGGCGTTGTCTTCAAGCGATTGCCAGAACCGGGCCACATACTGGCGCAGCTCACGCACTACCATGTAGCTGCCGTTGAGGCCAAGATTGAGGAAGCCCTCCGGCGCTCCTTGTGGCGAAAGCTGTGCAGCGCGCGCGAACTTGTCGTCTCGCACAACCGGACCAGGCGCCTTCTCCGCATGGGCGTTGGTATGTCCCAACAGGATCTCGCCCAGGGGCACGCCATGCCACTCATCGCGCGGTGCCGGCCGGCCGTCGCTCAGGACGACGGTGTCTTCCGAGGCGACATCCGGATCACCGAAGGGAATTGGCTGCGACATCCCGTCGGCGAAGCCGAAATGCTCCCGACCGATACCAGCTTCGTCGAACTGAAGGTCGAGCGCGAGCTGGTGGACGATTTTCATGCCGTGCGGCGCGAGCGCTAGGCCGACCTCCTCTCCCCAGACCTGAACGTCGGCGACAGTCTCGCCGTAGAGCAGCAGCAGCGCATGCACGGTCGTCCGGGTCGTCACCTGGCGCAGCTCGTCCTCAGCGGGAATGTTGCCGCTCCACAGGGGGCCACCATCGATGACGGGCTCCTGCCATTTGTCCTTCAACTTGTCGCCCAGGCGGCGGAGCCTGTCGTCCTGGTACATCCCCTCGCGAAACGGCGCGGCAAATGTCGCCAGCACCTCCGGCGAGAGTCCCGCCTTCTGCAGGCCAGTCCAGGTAAAGGCGATGGCGGCGGCACGCTTTTCAGGCTTTCCATCGCTGGCGGTGACGGGGGCGACTTTCATCAGCGTCTGCAACCAGAGACCCCGGCCGGCATCGGTTTCCAGTCCGTCGCAATGGAGGAACAGCGCCTTGCCCGCTGGCAGCCAGGAGAAACCGCTGACCACGATGCCCTGCGTCTGTTGGTCGTGCGGCGGCTTCAGCCTCCAGCTCGGCCGCTCTTTGACCGGTGAAGCGGTCACAGATCGCGCGCCCATGCGGTGGCCTCCTGTGGGTTCAGCGTGGTTTTTCGCAGCCCTTCGGCGATGCGTGTATTGCGTTCGATCTGGTCGACCGTGAGGTCACGATAGGCGCTGAACCAGAACCGGCTTACCGCCATCGAGTGACGGGCCCACGCCTTGAACTTGCGTCCGTGGCTGGCGCCGTCGAGCACCAGAAAGCGGGTCGGCGGGAAGCCGACGCCGCTGCCCCAGGCAAGCGTGAGTCCGCCGTGCGCCTTTTCGATGAAGTCGTCCAGGTAGCTGCCCCAGCTGTGATCGAAGTTACTGAAGAACATCAGGCGACTGCCGTTATTTATGAACGCCCAATGGGCGAAGTGAACGGTTCGCATGCTGCCGAGATAGCCGTCCGTCGCGATCGCCCTGAGAAGCAGGCCCAGTCCAAGGTGGCCCGCGCGGAAGAGGATCGTGCGCAGGACACCTGGCTTGACGAGGACAACGCTGCCCATGTGATTCTGCGCAATCCAGTCCTCGCGGCGGGCCATCTCGCGCAACAGCTCATTATCGACCGGCGGCTCGTCGTGGGACGAATCGCGCCGCTCGAGCCAGCGCAGCCACAGGACGATGGCCGGCGCCGTAAAGGCGATGCTTGCCAGGCCCAGCAGGACGACCCTCGCCGTCGGCCAGACGGAGTCGGGATAGCTCAATCCCGTGATCAACATCGTAAAAACCGACCCGATCACGGTGGCGACGACGACGTAGAGCGCCACGACGAGCAGCAGGCCGGCAACCAGGGTGACCGGATGTGCGAACGACGTCAGCCTGTTCTTCACTGACAGGCTGGCCGGGGTCAGGCCGCCGGAACGGGTCGGCACGCCTTCGCCGTCTCGCGCGCGGTGCATGGACCACAGGCCGATTGCCACCAGCCCGGCCAGGACCGCCGTCAGGACCGCGAACCGCCAGGCCGGGGTGACAGGCGCCACCGCCATGCCGGGAATCGAAAGACAGAGGAAAGTGGCAAACAGGAAAGCGAGCAGCCGGCAAGAATCCGCCGCTCGCTCGATCCAGGAAATTCTCGGCGGCGCCGGTTCTGCCAGCCACGGAAACAACCGCAACATCGCGTTGCGCAGCCTGACGTGGATCTGCTCAGCCGGAATGGCCCGATATGGATCGGGTGCTGTCGGGCTGGCTTGCGCAAGCTCGTCCCTGATGGTCAGGAAGAGATCCCGCTCGCGCAGTATCCGGTCCCGCTCGAGTCCCCGGTTGCCCTGATGAAAGACGCTCGGGCGCAGGGTCCTGCGCTGCAGGTAAGAGACGACCGGCGCGCGCGAGTCCGGCTTCGTGACGGCATCGTAGGCGAGCCCGTCATTGTCCGCAGGGCGTTTGCAGCATCGCAGCATCGGCCGAAGACGATCAGCCAACGTTGCTTCCACATGGCCCCAGAAGGCAGCGGGCGGTCCGTCGAAATTGGCCTCGATCACGAAGATCGGATCGTAGTGGGCACCCTGGAAGACCGACATCGACAAGAAGTGCAGCGAAGGCACTCCGTCCTTGAGCCGACCGTAAGTCTCCGTCCCCTCCTCTTCTTGTTGGCGTTTGAACGCCTCGATGAGGTCTGACAGGTGCCGGGCGCTATGCGGATCGACGTCCAGAACGACCGACAAGATCGTTTGCGGCATTCTAGGCTCTCCCTTGCGGGCCACTTTGACGCACGCAAGCACCCGGTCAATCTGCGTGTGCGCATGGTTCGATGCCCAAAGTTCTCGCCGCAGCAAGACCTGGCGTACAGCCATCCTGTGTCGCTGGTGCGTTTGCTAGGCCTTTGCAACACGATGTCTTCGAACTGCGCCGTCCGAAGGTGCGTATTTCCAAGTTGGTCGACTTCAGGAAGGCGTGCGTCTGACCGACGATGGCGACGTTCTGCCTTTCCTTGATGACGGTGGTTGTCGAATTGGTGCGGGATACGTCGTCCTCAAGGTCGTCAGTGAGCGCCATGTCGGACTCCCCATCGAGGCGCGTTGTGAGCCGTGGCTGGCGTTCGTCAAATGCACTGTGCGGCAGCCGGACTGGGATCGACCGAGTGTCGCCAATGTTGGTCGGTCGGCTGAGTGGGGACAGTGAGAAAACGCACAGAGGAGACGGCAGCGCGCGTGAATTCAGGCTCCATTCCCGCGATTGGCCGAGAGGTTGGAAGAGGGGTTGCAGGAGCTGTCGAAAGCCTCCTCTCCTGGCCTCTCCTCTCCCCGGCACAACCGTGCCGGGCGCGGCTGACGCGTTGGTTCGATCGGGCATTATCCGGCCGGCTGATTCCAGCCGGACGGATATGCTCCAGAAACCGGCTCAAATCTTCACGAAGGAAAACCGGCACGTCCGGCCCTGGGTCCGGATGCCCGTGCCGCGCGTCGCCTCGAAGCGGGCCGAGACGGGATAGCTGAACTTTTCGCCCGGTTGATCGAAGCCCACCGTGTACTCTGACTTGCCATTGAGCCCCCGAGGCCATCAGGGCCGCGGTTCCATCGGCCTGGATTCGCCCGGTGAGCGTCAGGGACGACGGCTTGTCCTTCGTGCCGTATTGACCGCCCAGCCTTCCGTCCTTCACCGTGGCGTCATACAGCCACTTGAAGCCGCGGGCCCCTCCCGGTGCGGGCTCGCACTCCTGCGTCACGCTCCAGCTGCCGTCGACGGGCGCGGCGCGCGCCGGCGCCTGAGGCAATGCAGTCGCGCCCAGCAAGGCGATCAAAGCCGATAGACGTCGCATGTCACCTCTCCGTCAATGTCCGATCATTCCTGCGGACGGGCTTCCTACCGGCACTGGATGGTGGCCGAGAAATCCCGCCCGTTCGGTCCCGCCCGGCCGGCGATCCTCAGGACGTTCCCCTCCACCCGGCCTGTCATGTAGACGGTGAAGGTCCGGTTGACGTGGGTCTGTTGCCCGACTCCGTTGTAGGTGACTCGGACGTCCCCGCCGGCGTCGATGCTGCCGCTGAAGGTCTGGCGATCGGTCGAACCCTGCGACGTCCAGCCGCCGGAGATCACGCCGTTGCTGATCGTCGCGTTGGCGTTCCAGCAGCCCGACGGGAATCCCTGGTAGACGGCGCGGCACCACTCCACCCTATAGGTACCCTCGCAGGGCGTGGCGACCTTCATCGGCGCCGCCGGTTGTGGCTGCACAGCGGCGGCGAGCTTGCGTTGCTCCTCGTCGTGGCGGGCGAGCGCCGGCGCGGCCTCGCGCAGCAGGGCCGCCTGCGAGTCCGCCGAAAGATATCCGGTGGTGGTGCGACCGGCTTTCTTCTGCCAGGCAGCGATCATCTCACGCGACCGCGCGCCGAACACGCCATCATTGCCGCGGGAATCCCAGCGCCGTCAGCGCGGTCTGGATACGCTGGCGGTCGGGCTGGCCAAGGCGAAGCGCCGCCTCCGCGGCTTCCGCTCCCTTGAGGTCGGCCTCCTCGGCCTTCAGGCGCACGGCCGCCTCCGCTTCCGCCTTGCTGCGGGCTTCGCTCTCGGCCTGCTGTCGAGCCGCGGCTGCGGCCGCCGTTTCAGCGGCGGCCTGGCGCTTGGCATCTTCGACGGCCCGCCGGCGGGCAGCCTCCTCCGCCTCCGCCTTCTGGCGCATCTCTTCCTCGATCTTGCGCCGCAAGGCCGCTTCCTCGTCCATCTTGCGACGAGCGTCGGCTTCGGCGCGCAGGCGTGCCGCCTCCTCGAATGCCGCCCGCTGCGCTCGGCGCGCCTCTTCGAGCTGCTCCTGTGCACGATCCTGGGCCGGCGCAGCCGCAACGGCCGGCTGCGCAGACGGCGATGGCGATGACGGACCGGCGGATGATGACGCAGTGGATGACGATGCAGGGGATGACGATTCAGAGGCCGCCGGGCCCGAGGGACGCGAGCCGATGGCGAACCAGCCTCCCGCCAGCAGGCACAGGACAGCGACGCCGGCGCCCAGCATCATGGCCGGCCGCTTGCGCGATGCCGCCACGGCCGTGGCGGCCGTGGCGGCGGCGGTCGCGGCGCGCGGCATGACGACGGTGGCCGGCGCCGCGCCGGCACCGACCGGGGTCGCAGACAGGATCTTCCGCCACGCCGCGATCTGTCCGAGGGGGAGTCTGGGAAATCCTGCGGCTGCCGGACGATGTCTTTACCTTTGCCCTGATGCCCATGGGCCACCCGGTCGAAAGGTATGGTCCACTATCTCGTCGCCCGGTCTCGCAGATCGCCTTTGCAGATCGATGGGGCGAACCATGACGTTTCACAGTTCAACGGAGAGGTAGAGCCTCGGTGCTTGCCGTTGACCTTGGCTGCAGGCATTGTGCCGTTATGTCGGAAGTCGTGTCGCCATTCCCGACAACATGGTTGACGTATCAGCAGGTCGCCGAGCGACTGGGCCTGCGTAGTGCCAGCGCTGCCGCATCGAGGGCCAGACGCGCGAAGTGGCCCAGGCGCATCCAAAATGACACCCTTGAAGCGGAAGTCTGCGTACCGACCGAGGTGCTCGCCGCTGGTCCGCAAAAGGTACGCGCGCGGCGCCAACCCGTTCATGCCGAGATTGATGGTCGAGCGGCCGCCGAAGCCGTCGCGGCCGCAGTTGCCCCGCTGCAGGCGATCATCGAGACCTTGTCAGGAGAGCTGAAGGCGGCCCGAGATGCCAACGACACGCTGCGGGAGCAAGTCGCGACTGCCCGAGCCGAGAGTGCGGCATTGAAGGGCAAGACCGCGGCACTTGAGGCCACGTTGGACCGTGAGGTTGCCGACCGCCGCACCCTGCAGCAGCAGATAGATCACGTTCGCCGGGAGTGCCAGGCCGCCCAGGGACTCGTCGTTCAGGCCAAGGTTGAGAACCTCGATGAACGGCGCCGGGTGCAAACCACCGAGGATTTGGTGACCCGCCTCAAGCATGAATTGAGGGAGATCGAGCAAGCCAATAAGCGCCGCCGATGGTGGTTTTGGCGATAACTATGCAGCGCTGCTCGAGCAGGCCCTCGCCGCCGCGGGCTTGCCGCCGCCGATCTTGGCGCTTCCTCGGATGAAGCACCGACCGAGCCTATCAGTACGGGCCCATGATCTGCGTGCAGCATATCGGACGCGATCTGTCGGGATCCTGCATCAGCGCACCTCAAGGGTCGCGACGGCGGCCCGACCGCTTACAACATCTGTCACGCGCACCTGCCAATGGCCAGGCACGTCGCCAGGAGCAAGGGGCAGATGCCATAGGCTGCCTCCCGGCGGTACTCGCACCGTCCCCGACGCCGCCGGCACGACCTGCCCCGTCGGGCCGAAGACCTCCAGCCGCGCGACATGAGCCGCGGCTGACGCGGGCCCATCCAGCCCAAGCCGGAAGGTGACCAGATCACCCAGGGCGGCACGCGCGGGACCGGACAAGGTCGGCGCCGGCAGCGGCGCCGCCGATAATGCCAGCAGCACGGGCTCGATCGGGCCAAGTTGCAGGACAAGCCTGTCGGTGAACACCGCCGGCGCGCCGTCACGCAGGGATCTCACCCACAGTCGCTCCGGCAGGCGCAGTTCCATCAGCCGCTCGCCTTCCGCCCCCTCCTGACGCTGGATGCCAGCGATCGTCATGCCGCCGCTGCGGAACAGGCGTATGTTCAGGTTCGCCGCCGGTCGGCCGGTCGCGTCCAGCAGCGCCAGGGGCGGATGCGCTCCGGCCTCGGCCAGCAGAGCTGCCATTTCACCCGGCGGCGCCTCCTTCGCCTGGAGACTCGCGGGCAAGCGCAGGCGCCGGCTGGCAATCAAGTCCGAAAACGGCGCTGCATTGCGCGGGCGGCCGAGCGCATCCCGCTCACCGGGCGGCACATCGGCCAAGATGAGGCCGCCCGCCTCGGCGAAGCCGCGCACCGCGGCGACCTCCTCGTTCGACAACGCGATGCTGTGCGGGAGCACGAGAACCCGCGTGCCATCCCGAGTCAGTTCGCCCGCCAAGAGCGCTTCCGGCGTGATCCAGCGCGTCTGCGCGCCAAGCCCTGCCAAGGCCCGTGCCGCCCGGCGCGTCGCCGCGCGCCAGGGATTGTCCGCGCCCTCCGCTTCCGCGTCGCGTTCCACCCAGGCGTCACCGCCCGGGCGCCGGTCCAGAAGCCAAGTCATCCGGAAGCTGGCCTGCGAGTAAAGAATCGCAACCTGTCCCGGTGCCGGTTGGGCCTCCAGCAACTGCGCGCCCAAGGCGCCGGTCTGCTCGCGCCAGATCGGAGCGAACAGTGCGCCACGCGGGCCTGGCTGACCGTCCGGCCCGGCAACGCTGCCGTCCTCATCCCAGATGATGGTCCCCTGCGCGCCCAGGAGCCATACACGCCAAAGATGATGCTGCTCCGCCGCGTCGACGCCGAAGCAGGTTACCAGCACCCGCAACTTCGGATTCAATGAGCGCGCGATCTCGATGGCGTTCCCCATGTCATAGATCTCCATGGCGTCAACGGCAGGCGCGAGCTGTCCATAGTCATAGCCGCCCCAGCCCGGCGCCTGCGCCCCCTCGAGGGCGGCAAGGGCCTCCGGATCGCCGCGGTGGATGGCGTTCGTGCCGGCGCGTACGGCCCGGGCAAATACGACATCCATCCATGCCTTGAACTCCATCCAGGAAGGCACGGCAGCCTCGCTTCTGAGCGCGTCACGGGTCAGGGCAGGCGTGACAGCTTCCCAGGTCGGGAAGGCGGTTTCCCAGGCCCGGTTCAGGGCGGCCAAGCTTCCGTGGCGTTCCTTCAGCCATACCCGCATGCCTTCCAGCGAGGAAGGCGAGAGATCGAAGTCCCAGGCCGCGGCGAGATCAGCGATACCGCTCTCGTCAGCTAAGTTGTGAAAAAGGGGACGATAAGGGGCCTGCGCGCGTGCGATCTCCGTGAGCCTCGTCTCGACAGTGCCGAGCCAAACCGGATCGGAGAGACTGGGTTGGCGATGGAAAACGGTCAGGTCATCCGGATTCCGCCGGTGCCGGGCCTTGGTCTGGTCGAACAGCCAAGTCACTGAGCGCCCCGGCATCCAGCGGTGATAGGGGGCGTAGAAGTCGGTGGCCAAGTTTTCGGTGTACCAGCGCAGCCCGGCCGCTAGCCGCTGTTCCGCACCGTCCCGGCCGGCCTGCGAGAGGGGGCGAAACAGCTTGGTTCCGGTGATCCCGAGCCTGTGCAGCACGGGCATGGCGGACGCAGGCGCATCCTGCCACAGGATGACCTGGTACTGCGTCCATCCCGGGGCGGGGCGGACGAAAAACCTAGCCTCGGCCTGCGTTTCCACGTCGGAACCCGCGGGATTGAAGCGGGCCGTGATCAGGTTCACAGGCGCACGCGCACGTCGCAGGTCGATGCGGATCGCAATCTCCGCCTGCGGCTCCGCCAGCGTGATGCGATGCCGTTCGACTAGGTGGCCGTCACCTTGGGTCCAGTCCAGTTGTAGCTCGCCGGAGGCCGGTGCACTGGGGCGCCAGAGAGCGATGACTGGACCCGTCGGGTCCAGCGCCAGCGCGGGTAGTCGCACCTCATCCGCCACCGCCGGACATGCCAGCAGGGCGAGGAGCGCGGTCACGAGGCGCGACTGCAGGGTCATGGCAGAACAGTGGCCCGCCTTTTGGCCCGATAGTCCCTAGCCGCTGCGCAGTAGTGCGCTCGAAGGCTGCGGCGCCCAGCACAGGCGCGGTGCTCGTCGGCGACGTAGTCGGCGCCATAACGGGTGAAAGCCAGCGCCAATCCCTCGCGGACCATAATGGCGCCCAGATCCTCGCCGGACGCTCGGCAGATCACAACGATGCGCTCACAGCGTGTGCGGTCCTTATCCTGCATGCCTAAAATCCGGTTACACAATGCTGGCAGACGAGGCGCCGACGGGAGATGGTGGCTGCACCACCCGCCGGCCTTCAAACAGAACCAACGCCGGATCGTTGCGCTGTGTGGGCTCTGATCCGACTTTGGTCCCTGACCCTGCGTCCCTATTGGTGGAATGGGCTCACCAACAAAACCTCGCAGGCGTTCCCAAAAGAGTACGCTTTTGAGAGCAGTTATTCGCTTGCGCATTTGGGTAACTCACCCTGAGGGCGAGCTCGCAGGCAAGAACCCGACATTGGCATGCCGCCAACTTAACCTGTGTTAATTCGCCGAACCTGACATTCCAGTACGGTGCAGAGGTGTGTGGGACTGTGGGATTGGGGGCAACAAATGGAAGAGCGTGTAGCCACGCTCATCATTGAACGGTGTTCGCTTGTATGCGAGGCACTGGTTTCACTGATGGCGAGTCATTCGTATCGTGTAGTCGGCGGTGTCGCCTCAACGGCTGACATCGACAGTGCGTCGCTTGTCGCAGATGTGCCCAAGCTCGTCATCCTTGGGGCACTGCCGGCCGAGGAAGCTACTACTGCCGCGAGCTGCATTCGCAAGCTGTGGCCGGAAGCCAAAATCGTTCTTCTCTTCGAGCGCGCATCATCGACCGATTTCCAGAAGCTGTCCGTGGCGGAGATCGATGGATGCGTTCCATTATCCGCGTCGCCTGTTGTGCTTATCAGGGCTCTTCAGCAGATCCTCGATGGGGATTTCAAGGTCCTGATCCAGAACACTGCGTCCCGTTCGGCGATCGCTTTACCGTCCGCTCGGCTGCCGATCGCGGCGGTTGTGACGAATGAGGAAGCGCGGAATGATGCCTTCGACGGCTGCTTTTCAATTCGAATTCGTCACGGCCTATCGGAGCGTGAAGAGCAGATCCTCAAAAGCGTGGTAAAGGGACATTCCAACAAGATGATCGCCCGGACGCTCGACATTGCGGAAGCAACGGTCAAGGTCCATATGAAGTCGGTCCTGCGAAAGATACGGATGGCTAACCGAACTCAAGCAGCCATCTGGGCGCTCGAAAATGGCTACGCCGCCAACAACCTGCATCCTGAGCTGCCTCGGCTTGAAGCTACCCTTCAACCGTTAGAGGCGCCACGGACCGAAGCACACGCGGTGCGCTGATGGACAGCGACACCCTCGCACGCCGCATCTTCGCGGCCTACTGCGGCGCGTTCCTCGTGCTCGCGGTGCTCGTATGCGCACTTAGGCAGTAGCCATCGCTGAAGCGCGGCAGCTTACGATCGGCCATCGCGACGGAGTTGGCTCACCCGTGCGCCCCGATTGGAGCACCTTGCGGAACGCGTTTTTGGGGACAACGCTGAATGGCGTATGACGGCCTACGCCCTGCATCTGGTCGATGGTCTAGGTCGGAATCTCGCAGACGGCGAGATGTTCACGTCCCACGACGCCTGTACGTGGACGCTTTCGAGGGGCAAACCTGATCCCGGGCGGGGCCGTCACCCTGGTCGACAACGGTGTCGCCGCCGGCGCGCCGTCCGTCGCCCTGACGACGGCCGGCCACACGACCTTCTCGTCGGGCAAGGTCTATATCGTCATCCAGCAGACCGGCGCGGGCGGCACCAGCAATCTGCTGGCGACCGTCAACCATGTCGGCGACATCAACTCGATCGATTCGGTGACGAGGAACTATCGCTTCGATCTCCTCGAGGCGACACTGTCGAACTCGGCGTCCGACGTCGCCGACATCTCCGCCATCAACCAGTTCGGCTCGGCCCTCACCCTCGCCGTCCAGTACCAGGGCGGCCTCACCGACACGCGCGGCTATGCCGTGAGCGGAGCGGCGATCGACACGGCGATCACTGCAATGTCGCCGGCCGGCATCCAGGACCAGGTCTTCAAGGCGCCCGGCAACACGCCGCTCAACGAGCTGCGCAATGTCATCGTGCCCGGCAACAACTTCGCACCCAACCCGATCCCGGGTAGCGACTGGACCGCCTACGTCAACGCCTTCAAGAACTGGGCGAACAACATCGAGATCGTCTCGACCTTCAACGGATCGCCGGTGCAGCCCAGGGCGGCGCTGTCGGTCTACAAGGCGGAGTACGACACGGGCACGAGCTCGTTCTGGCTGGTTCCCGACAACAGCCACGGCGGGATGTCGACGGACTTCATCAACATCTCGGTGCAGGAGCTGATCAGCAACATCTACCTGCAGACCGGCAAGCTGAACTTCCATGCCGGGTCGAAGACCGGACCGCTGACGACCTTCGATTCTTTCACGCCCAACAACGCGGCGGGCGACGTCGCCAAGTTCTTCGTGGCGGGATTCGACGCCGGCTTCTGGGGCGGCGCTGGCCATTCGGTCAACCCGAAGGACGCCAGCACGCTCAACCTCAGCGAGACGTGGAACTGGAACGCCAACTACGCCTACAACGCGATCCTCAACCCCGCCGTCAGCTACTCCAACGCGCTCGGCACCGGGGCCGGCACGCCGACCGGACAGAACCGCTTCTACGACCCCTACGCCGCAGAGTTCTTCAAGAACAGCAACGCCTACGGCTATTCCTACACCGACCTGATCTCGGGCGGCGGCGGCATCAATCCGGCGATCAGCCTGTGGGACAAGGCCACCAACGCCAACGTCCAGACCGTCAACATCGCGCTCTACGACCTCGGCGAAACGCCGGCCTCCGGTTTCAAGACCGGCAACACCGGCTACGTGGCGCCGACCGGCGCCGACTACCTGCCGGCGACGACGATCAGCACCAACCAGCTCCAGTTCACCTTCGGCTTCAACGTCGGCGCCACCTTCCTGGCGCCGTCGAAGGAGACGCCGATCTCCTTCCGCTTCTACGCACCCGGCGATGCGCAGGCGGGCGCAGACGGGTTCGTGTCCTTGGCGCTGGCGAAGGGCGACTGGTACTACTACCAACTCACCAAGAACGGCGCGCAATGGCAGCTCGAGCCGGGTAATCCCGGCGGACAGGCTGGCTTCTTCGACATCCTGAACGTGCCGGTGACGGCCGACGGCAGCCCGGCCTGGTATCAGCTCCTGTTTGGCGACGTGCACGCGCTGTCGACGTACAACATCTACGCCACGACGGCCGGCAACGTGTTCAGCAGCGTCGTCGCCGACCACGGCGCCCAGGTAACGACCTTCGGGCCCGGCAATGTCGGCCTGAACTTCGTGCCGGGCGGCGCGATGACCTACGACCCTGCCACGTTCAACGCCCCGACGGGCGCCGCACCGCCGGGCTCGGGACCAACCAATCCCTTCACGCCGGCCGCGCCGCCGCCCGACGTCCCGCCGCCGCCGGCACCCCCGGCGCCGCGCGTCGGCGCACTCAGCGGCACCAGCTTCGTGGCGGCACAGGACCTCAGCAACCTGAAGCAGGCCGAGCTCGCCTTCGGCCTCAACACGGCGGGCGACGGCAACTGGCTGCTGCCGGGCCAGATCGCCCAGATCGAGCTCACCGACACCGCGCATGCGAGCTGGATCATGACGCCGATCGTGACCCAGGCGAACTTCCAGGGCGGCTGGACGACAGGGCTGTCGGCGCAGTTCGGCAACGGCGCCTACAGCGCCTTCCTGCAGCAGTACCTGCCGCACGATTTCAATCTCGACTCGGAAGTCTACACGAACAGCCAGACCGCCACCTTCACGGTCAACCTCGATACGCTCGCCCTCGGCGCGGCAGCGGGCGGCAGCGCGCTCGCCGTCTCGGCCGGCGGCTCGAATACGCAGGGCAACTGGATCGAGCTTATGAGCACGGGCTCGACCATGCCCAACGCCACGCTGGTGGCCTACACGACCGACGCCAACGGCAACATGCTGCGGCGCGACGGGCCAGGGTTCGCCACGTCGCTCGACGACGCGGCACTCGCCAAGATCGGGGCCGTCGCCGCCGACAACGGCTCCTCGTCCTTCGACGGCAAGCAGTCCGTCTACCTGCCGGTCGGGGAGAACCTGAAGTTCGCCGTCATCGCAGGCAACGGCCAGGTCGACCCGAATCCCGCGGTTAGGATCGCCGGCAACGGAACGCTCGCCGTCTCGATCAGCGACCTCTACGGGCGCATCGAGCTCAGCGCCCGGGTCGACAACACCCTGGACCAGTCCGAGACGATGGCGGCGTCGCAGCGCCTCGGCGACGATCCCTGGGTCTATCTCAAGCAGGGAACGACGGTGAATGTCAGCCTGGCGTGGAGCGGCGAGTTCATCAACAGCCTGCACTTCGTGCGCGTCGACGTGAACCCGGCCAACCCGGCCGAGTGGCAGGTCGGCGGCGTGGCCTACGGCAACACCGAGGCCTTCCGCGCGGCGCTGCAGAGCAGCTGGGAGTTCACCGCCACGCAGGGTCATTCGACCGGCACGGCGCGGGCCACCTGGACGGTGCAGGGCGGCGACGGCTTCTATGCGCCCGTGCTGGTCAACCCGTTCGGCGAGATCTTCACCCTCGACCAGTCGGCGACCAGCATCGCCAATGCCGATGGCCGCACGCACATCCGCAATTTCGGCGCGAACACCTTCGGCTTCGAGGACAACACGACGCCGCGCGGCGCCGACTTCGACTACAACGACATGACCATGAAGCTCGGCATCGGCGAGTGGTTCGTGTAGCCCGTCGATGTTGTCACCAAGGGCGCGGCCAGTCCCGCCATCGCGCCGGGCACCAAACACGGCCCGGCTGAGGAGGGGAAGCTCACCGATGCTTCATCCGGTACTGCATGGGCGTGCTGTCGGTCCACCGTTTGAAAGCCCGCACCAGCGGCGCCGGCTCGGCATAGCCCAGCGCATAGGCGATCTGGTGCAGGCGTAGATCGGTGTTCGCCAAGTAATGCCTGGCGAGTTTGCAGCGTGTGCCATCGACCAACTCGCGATAGCAGACATCGCGCTCGCCAAGCCTGCGTTCGAGCGTCTTGGCGCTCATATTGAAATGGCGCGCGACGTCGTCGAAAGCGGGTGCCCCCTTAGCCAGCCGTTCCACGATGTATTGCCGGACGGAGTGGACAAGGTCCTCCTTGCGCGGTCGAGGGCCGATGATACGGCGGCAGGCGGCCTCCGACGCGCGCGACAGCCGGTTGTCGGCGCCCATCACCGGCAGCCGCAGGGTCTCCTCCGAGAAGATGATCGCATCCGATTCGGCCCGGAAGCGGACGGGGCAGCCGAGAATTCCTTCGTAGTCGATCTGCTCGTTGGGCCGCGCGTGAATGAACTCCACGCGCACCGGAGTCGCCTTCGACCGCGTCAGCTCCCGCGCACCCTTCACGAACTGTGCCGACACTCGTTGGGAATTTTGCCGCAACTCGCGAAGGGTGGGATTGGCGTCGCGGAAGCTGAGAGAGCTGACGGGGCCAGCCACTTCGAGAGTTGCGTCGGTTCCTTCGTTGGTGACGCTGATGTAGCGCTCTACGTTGGCCAGCGCGTCTCCGAGTGTCGGCGAATTGGCCGCAATGAAGCCAAGCAGGCCGTTGTCGCGGACGTCGTGCGAGCAGCCGAGCTTCAGGCCATAGGCGGGCTCTGCCAACAGCAAAGCCGCGCGCTCAATCAAGCGCATGAAGGCGGCATAGGAAATCCGGCCGTCGGGACTGGCGATGTCTGCCCGGGATAAGCCGACCTCCCTCAACAGGCCGTCGAGCGCGTGCCCTGCCCGCCGCAGGTCGTCCGCGATGTAGGTGGCCCATCGAGCCTCGATCATCTGAACCCGCATAATGACGCCAAGGGTCAATAGGCTGACGGGGGAAGTCAATGCAAAGACCGCGCGTGATGCGCATGTTGGCCGGAGGATGGTTCATCCCAGGGAGACAGGATCGCCGCGCTGCGTGGGTCGGTCCGGTCAACCAGCAGTCGGCCCGTGTGCACACCCACACCCACCGGACACGGGCCGACTTGCTGCCCCAACTGGCGAGGGGCCGTCCCACCGAAGAGGCGATTGATGCGACCTATACCTGAAGCCATCGATGTGACAGAGGCCGACCGCGTGCAATGTCGCAGCTTGATCGAAGCCGCCGGCTTCTACGCAGTGGACTACGAACGCGATGGCGCGTGCTGGGAGCGCGTACTGCCAAGCGGCGAATGCCTGGTGCTGGCAGTCTGGAAATCGGGCTCTTTGGCAAGCCGGGCCGCGAGGAATGGACCCTGATCCGCTATAGGGGAAACGGCACGCTCGGCGACGAGACCGCCTCCATGACCCTGCATGAAGCGCTGTCCCGCATCGCTGCTCTCGCTGGCGCTGCCGCGACAGGCTCAGGTGCCCGCTGGAGATAGAGGATGACCATGACGACGATCACAAAGGTGCGCGCGCGCATCAGCCATCCCGAGTTGGCCAAGGCCGAGTTCGCCCGCGTGTATTGGCATCATGGCCGCTACCACTATCGGAGCGCCAAGGAGAGGCCCGCAATCACCCCCGGCAGCGACATCGGCTCGGCTTGTTTCATGGCCAAGCTGGCAATTGCCAAGCAGGCCGACAAGGCGTGGCGGGCGTACATCCAGCGCAAGGTGAGCGAAATTGTGGTCTGATGCTTGCCCCTCTCTCCTTTGCGAGATTGCTCAGCGTCAAACCAGGATCGATCGCGCGTAGTCGAGCCAGCGCCTCCTGCGATTCCACAATCCTGCCCGATAGAGCGCAGGCGAGGTTGCCTTTCATCTCCGTAATGCTAGTCGAATGCTGCCGGAGGCTGACCAATGCGCAAGGTTCTGGAGCTGCCGTTTACCTGCCGCCACTGCCACCATGCCTTCTTCGTGGAGAAGACAGAGTTGGACAAGAACGTGCCCATCCACTGTCCGAAGTGCTCGGCGGTATTCCGCCTCAAGAGCGAGCAGATGAAGAACCTCGCGCCGGGGCGAAGGCCGGTTAGGGACTAATGCTGCCAGCCAGCAGCCCTGGCGCCCGCATCCTCTTGAATGCAGTAACGCCGTTGAAATAGAGTCATGCAAGCGTCTGGATCATTGTCGGAGGGGTCATGCGTCCAACCATCAGCCGTTCGGAACTCGCACAATTCCTTCGTCTGCTCGTTGTGGCTGCGCTTCTCTTGGGTGGCATTGGAGTAGCAATCGGCCGTGGCTCGTCTGCGCTCGAGCTGATCGCAATGCGCTGACGGGCATCCCGCGACGCAATCCGTTCAGGCGGACGCGTCCCGCAGATCGATGCCGCTATCGCGGCCTGCTTGAACGTTTCTATCTCGAGCCATCTCCAGCGCCTGCTCAATGTCGATCACCCCTCCTTCGCCACTTCCCAGAACACCGGCGCCGTCGTCTCCCCAGCCCCGAGACAGTCGTCCGCACCGCCGTGTACTGCTTCCACTGACCGCCGTTGATGTACGGCACGACCTGATACGCCCGCACCTGGATCTGGTCGGCGAAGCGCATCATTCTTGATGTTCGCGCCATGCTTAAAGCCTTTTGCTCGATCTGTAGTGCTGAGCTGCCATGAGTAGTCCTTCAAAGGAAACGGTGCTGCGGGTGTGAGCTGCATTCCCGTGTTTGTCGCTTGCGGTGAGCTGTAACGCGCCGCTTCCAGTTCGTTCGACGAACTACAGACCGCCGCTGTCAGTCGGAATTCGCGCAACCTCGCTCGCTCCATTGTTGCCAAGCACGAACGACTTGTCCGCATCCATTGGAATGGTTGTCGTCGCGCTCTGGCTAACATGCAGTTCGGCTGTGGAGGCCCAGCTCCTCCGTTGCAATATTCACTCAAAATATCAGTGCGAGGCGACGGGTGGTTGATCTTGGCCGACGCACCATTTCCAGATGTGATGTGAAGGGGGCGACACGTACCAGGCGCAATTTGCGACTTAAGGTACTTACATCAACATATCGCTCCCTGAGCGGGGCATGCTTGCGATGTTGTCCGGTGACTACACTTCGTTCTCCGAAGTTGCCACCCTGACGAATAGGCACCAGGAGGTTGCCTTGGGCTCGGGCGTGGCGCGCACAGGCCGCCGCGATCTTGGCGCGGCCCTCGGCCGAGGTCGGGCCCGTCGAGTTGCCGCCGTGAAGCCTGCAGCGCCAGGCCCCGCGTTTTCGTCTCGATCGCCTTGCACTGGCAGGGTGTCCCACGTCGAGTGCGTGCCCCGCAAAACCGCTTCTGTCTCATACCCTATGATGCAGGGCACTAAAATTTTTGTAGCGCACTCTGATGGGCGGCCCGACTGCGGAACCTTTGGGCGATACCGGCGCACGCTCGGCAGCGTGTCGATCATGCTCCCGCGCTAGACGGCCGAACGTAGGCCAGCGCATCCATTTTGGTTTCCGCCAGGGCTCGGAGCCGTTCAGGATTCCAGGCGCCCACCCTAGCCGGTCCCGGATTCGGTCGGCACGTCTGGCAGCTCGAGGGGCCGTCCCCTCTCGCGTGCTGGCATAGGCAAGGCGATGGCAGCGCCGGCAAGCAAGGATCTGGGCGCCACAGAGGATGGCGACGGGGCGCCCGCACCCGTCCACCGGGCACACAAACCACGGCCGCGAGCCGCCATAGTGGCAAGGGGTGCGTGCGATGAGGGCCGGGTAAGTCTCGTCTTGCCATTCGCCGCCGATGCTGCGGTGACGGTAGGACAAGATCAGCCGATCATCCAAGGCCAGCAGGTTGACGGGCCGCAGCACGCCCGATCGAGCGCATTCCCGAATGTCGAGCCGGCGCAGTGCGTCGGTGGTTCGTCTAGCCGAAATTTGGCTAACCCTACCTCTCGCTCTGATGCCGCGCAGTTCGGTAGGCTTCCCATCGTGGGCGAGCCGCGGCGGCAATCCGGGCCTTACTCTCGGGAGACTTCGGCCCGGTCGAAAGGCCACCATGAAGCTGACAACGCCACGCGCCCCGTATCGTCTTAACCGCGGGCGCCCTGCATCGCTGGGCCAGGAAGCGAAAAGGCCCATCCGAGGCGCCGCACACTCGTTTTGGCATCCTCCAGACCCTCTTCTATAAACGCCAACCCATTGAATCGACGCAGCAAAGAACGGTCGTAGGGTATCACTCCCTGATCATGATCTCCGTTGATTGTTTTTCAACCGCGCAGTCGATCCGATTCCCCGACCCCTGCGACTCTTGCGACAGTTGCGACATGCCACAAGTCGCGGCATTACTCTACGCGCCGGACCGACTCGCGCCGGCGCCTCGCCCTGGCCTAACAATGAACCCCCAGTTCATTCCACCCTAGGGCGGGGTTCGCGCGGGCTGGCCGGCGTTCGATCCGCGCGCCCCGCTCCACCAGATCGTTTGGCTCGCTGAGCGGGCAGCAATCGTCAGCCATCACGTTCTCGGCAGTCAGCGACGCTTGTCACAGCATGAGGGGCTGGCTTGGCGATATAGAGCGCCGATGAGTATGGAATCGCCTGAAGAGTGCCTGAGAGAAGCTGAGGAGTGCGACCGCTTGGCCGCTCTCGCTCGTTCAATCGCCACCCGCCAAATGTTGGCGGTACTAGCCTCCAAGTGGCGAGCGCTCGCGAATACTGCCGCGGAGCGTCTCAACCAGCGGCATTCCGGCATCCAGACGCACGTCATATATGAGAAACCGAGTTAACAC
>WHTW01000130.1 GCA_009377525.1 Rhodospirillales bacterium | reverse complement strand
GCCTTGGCACTTCCGATCTCTTCACGCGCGCGCCGGTGGAAGATCGCCCAACCTATCCGGTGGAGACCATAAGGGGTGCGAGACTCAAGGCTGGGCAGGAGCTCACCGTCGAGGTCTCAGGAAAGTCGCTGGTTTACCGCGACGTCCTTTCCATCGTGGCGCAAGACGATGCACCCCCCGTAGATGTGTTTCAGGCGGTGAGAGATTCTTGCGGGATCGCGACTGCGATCGTCCGGGACGTTCACGAACTCTCCTCCGTGGTGGAGGTCTCGCTTTGCTAACCCGTCAGACCACCGATTCTTCTCAGATTGAAGCGCGAAATCGCCGTCGCGAAAGAAAGCTCTGGGAGCAGCCTCGGATTGAAACTTCGCTCGGCTGTCTGAGCTGTCCGCAGTTTGGCCTGTGCGGCGGGCTGCATACCATCGCCAGCCTATTCGACTGCATGGGGCATTGCTGTGGGAGCCCTGAAGGTTGCACGAAGATGTGCCGCCTCAAGGCGCACGACTTTGCTCAGAAGGTCCGCGAAATTGGCGGCTTTGAACTTGAGAACGTGGCGCGCTCGCCACTGCTGGCGAAGCCGAATCTGCCGCCCGTGGTACCGATGATCTTTCACGGCGACCGGCGTCAACGTCTGTTCACCGGTCAGGCGGCGGCCTTGTCCATGCACCGACTGCTGCACCGCGCGACAGGTCAGCCGAAATTCGAGAGCGAAGACGAGCTTCGCGCGGAGTTCCGCTTAGCACCCGAGACAGCTATCGTCCTGTCAGGGACCGACCAGGACCCTCCGCTCGAGCGCTGGTGGGGATATGGCGAGGAAGCGCGAGAGCGCGCTATCGCTGCGATAAAATCCCTTGGCGTATCGTTGGTCACCACACCCAACTACAGCCTCTTCGCCAACAGCCCTCGCTGGGACGACCTTCATTCGATGAAGCGCATTGCGCTGGTCTACGAAGAATTCTCACGCTTCGGCCTAGCCACGGCCCTTCACGTGAATAGCCGATCCGACCGAGACAACGAGCGTTGGACGGAGTTTGTCGCTGATCGCTCCGAGATTTCCTGCCTCGCCTACGAGTTCACGACGGGATCCGGCCGCGTCGATCGCCGCGAACTGCATGCTCAATGGCTTGCGAAGCTCGCGGCAAAGGTCGAACGTCCGTTGACCATCGTGGTTCGCGGAGGCATCGAGGTGCTTCCGATCTTGGCTGGCGCTTTCAACGAGGTGGTCTATATCGAGACCTCGGCATTCATGAAGACGATGAAGCGCCAGCGTGCCGTACTCACCGGCAACGCCAGGCTGAAGTGGGAAAACCTGCCGACGCCGATTGGCGCAGAACTCGACGACCTCTTCGAAGAAAACGTCCAGCAGACCTCTGAGCTGGTGCGAATACTCAAGGCCCCCATCCTTGCGGCCGAACGGGTGGCCGCCGAGTGAACTATCTCGACCCGCGCATCCTTGATTTTAGAGCGGTAGACGACTTGGCGTTCGCCGCGAAACGCGGCCGTCTCGACCTGGCCAACCTCGCCTACCCATTTGTCGGCCACCAGTTGGGCCCGCTGTTGGAACTCTATCAGCTTACACGCACCGGCGGCGGGCCTATCTCCCTCAAAGGTGGGTGGCTCGATGTTGATCGCTTTAGCGGACTTGGGAGCGCTCTTGTCAGTGCTTCGCCTCGCTGGATGTCGAAGTCCGAGCGACCGCTCGGGATTTTGAAGGCGGGAGTGGCGACGACCGAACAGGATTGGATCGCGTTCATGATGGACGCAAAAAGGGCCGCCGTTGAAACCGGAATCGCGACTGACTGGGCCGCTCAGATGGCGGCTGCCATCGGAGAATTTCACAGCAACATCGTGGAGCACTCCGGGGCGCGCGAGAGTGGTTTCGTCTCCTTCTTTGGCTCTCCTGGAATCTTCGAGTTTGTGGCGTCGGATTGTGGTGTCGGCCTGTTGGCGACACTTCGCGAGGCCCCTGAAAATCATGGTCTCTGCAGACACGACAACGCCCTCCGGTTGGCGCTCGCTGATGGCGCATCGCGGTACGGGAACGATCAAGGTCGCGGGTATGGGTTTCGTCCCCTGTTTGTCGGCCTCGCCAACCGCGAAGCCGCGCTACGATTTCGGTCGGGAGATGCGTGCCTCACAATCGATGGCACGGGGCCAACGCTTGCGCGATCGCAGCTAGGCCGAAAGGTAGCAATCGGAGGCTTCTTCATCTCGGTATCTTGCCGTGTCTCGGCACGTCCCTGACACACACTCATCGTCCGAATGGCGACCTTCCCAAGGTCAGATGAGCCCCGGGCGGATATCCTCAACTTAGAAGCAGACCGATGCGATCACGTCGGGATAGAGCGTGCCCTGGGCCAGGAACGCCGCGCCGCCGATCTTCTTCGCCTCCTGCTCGAACACGTCGATGAACAGCGCGCCGATCGTCTTGCGCTTGGTCTCGGGATCACTCACGCCGTCGAGCGCCTTCAGGAACAGCCCGGAGGCGTCGGCATGGATCAGCGGGATGTCGTCGTGCTTCCAGACAGCCGGTTCCTTTTTCAAAGAACGCTCTCGACATCGGTCCTTGAAAAACCCTCGCCGATGTAGAGCAGGCGGCAGCCGTGTTCCTTCGCCACCTCGTAGGCGAAACAGTCGCCCAGATTGAGACCTGCCGGATGGACGCCCCTTGCCCATCGCCCATAGGCCTCGGCGATGCGCCGTGCCGCTGCCGGCGTGATCGGCACGATGTCAAAGCCGAGCCTATCGATCAGGCTGGTCATCTCCCCGCCGACGTTCCGGCGGCGCGAGACGATCAGCGCTTCGGCCACCGTCCCGGCCGACACGAGGATCTCCTCCTCGGCCTCGAGTGCTGCGATGCACGAGGCGGCCTGCGGCTCGTCGAGAACGATCGCCATCAATGCGGAGGTGTCGACGGCGATCACCCGGGCAGTCCGTCGTCGCCGTAGAGAAAATCCTGGCTTCGAGCGGCGCTCGGCCCGGCCGTCGCCTTGGCAGAGCCCGCGGTGCGCGCCGCTTCGAGCAACGCCCTGCGGGACATCCTGTCGAGCGTCGCCCGGACGGGAACCAGCCGGACCGCCGCCTGACCATGACGCGTGAGAACGACCTCGTCGCCGGCCTCGGCGCGGCGCACCAGCTCGGTCAACTGGCCCTTGGCCTCGCTTACGGAAATCCGCATGCCCTGCTCCGCGACGCACTGCCTGCCAGAGCAATTTAGACCATCCTCTGGTCCAAAATCAACAGACGGTCCAGGCACCAAGCAGGCTCACAGATAGACAATCCCGTCCATCAGACCGAAGGACCTGGGCGATGGCGCGGTCCTTGAAGACGGCCATCGTCCAGTCGCCGCCTCGTCGGCGGTGGCTGCGAACGGCGCGTCCGCGGCGATGGTCCTGACGATCGCGTATTTCAGATATTGCAGTTAGAACAATGACGCCCCATGTTGAGATCGGAAGGAAGCCGCCATGACCACCCGCGTCCTGCAATTCGTCGAACTATCGGACCAGGACCGCAAGAAGACTCCGTCTCTCGACAAGCTGGGCAAGGGCGATCGGGTCGAAGTGCGGGTCCGCCGCAGGTCTGGAAAGGACCAGACCGTATCCTTGCCGCCGAAGGCAGCAACTCTCCTTCAAGCCGCCCTGGGACATCTCCTTCAGGGTGAACGGATTGCCCTCCTCGCCGAGGACCGGGAACTCAGCCCCAACGAGGCGGCTGCGGTCCTGGGCATGTCACGACCCCTTGTCGTCCATCGCATGGATGTCGGCGATCTGCCCTTCCGCTATGTCGGCAAGCATCGTCGGACGAAGCTGAAGGACGTGCTGACGCTGAAGGCGAAGATCGACGCCCAGCGGGCTGCGATGGAGGCGCTCGCCGAGGACGCCGAGGACCTCCGGCAACGTTATGGCGTTTGAGCCCTCGGTTGCGGTCTTCGACGCCTGCATCCTCTATCCCTTCCATCTCAGGAATATCGTCGTCCAGGCTGCCGTAGACGGCCTGGTCGGCGCGCGCTGGACGGACGAGATTCACGATGAATGGATCCGAAACCTGGCGGCCGGCGCGCCCGCCATTCCGGTGGAGCGCCTGCACAATACGCGTCGGCTGATGAACGACGCGCTCCCGGCGGCAACGGTGAGCGGATATGAGGACCACGTTCCGTTGGTGACCCTGCCCGATCCGAACGACCGTCATGTCGTAGCGGCCGGCATCGCCGCTGGCGCATCCATCATTCTTACCTGGAACTCGAGGCATTTTCCCGCGAACGAGCTGAAGAAGTTTGGCTTGAGGAAGCAGACTCCGGACGCCTTCCTGTCGGACCTCTATGACAAGATCCCGGACTTGACGATCGGCTCCCTGGCGAACGCACGTCAGAATCTGAACAAGAGCCGCGTCTCCGCTTCTGACTTCATCGACATCCTCGACAACCAGAAGCTCAGCCGTGTCGCCGAACGGGTGCAAAAACACGTTGCCGATCTATAGGCAAGGAGGCGCGGCCTGCCTCACTCCCATTCGACCATTTCGGGTCATGGCAACGCGCTGATCTATCAGCGGCAGATTGCGCCGTTGCGGAGCTTACCGGCTATGCCAATCCTCAAGTCCGGGCCCGCCGGGCAGCCGAAGAGGTTCGTCTGCCTATCCTCGTGATCTCCGTTCCCTCATCCACATTCCTTCGATCAGCGCGTTGACCAGCTGCGGCCTGGTCGCGAAGGCAAAGTGATCGGCATCGGGCAGCTCGGCCAGCAATGCGTTGGGCATCTGACGTCTGCAAAACAGCGCGACGCCGGCCGGCACTTCCTCACCGAGCGTGCTCGAGATCAACAGGGTCCTGGCCGGGATCCGCGGCAGCAGGCCACGATCATCGTCGCCGGCGATGCCGGCGAAGAATCCCATCAGCGTGTCCACGCCTGCCGAGAGGCTCATCGGCCGAAACCAGCCGGCGAGCCTGGCGCCATCGGCGGGGCTGAGATCCTTGAACACGAGGGCCGGGTCGAGCACGGCGTCGGTCAGTCCCTCGATGCCCCGTGCCGCGGCCATTGCCGTGAAACGGGCGATGCCGTCGTCCGCGAACCCCCAGGGCCAGTCCTCCTGCCGCCGAAAGCAGGGACTGCCGTTGATGGTCACGAGCCCGGCGACGCGCTCGGAATGATGGGCCGCAAAGCGCAGAGCGACGTGCCCGGCGGAGGCGAAACCGACGAGCATCGCGCGGCGGAGCGCCGCCCCGTCGAAGAGGGCGCCCAAGTCGGAGCAATAGAGCCCGGTCACGTCGGCGGTGCCGGCGGGAAGCCTGCTCGACTGCCCGTAGCCGCGCAGGTCGACGAAGACGTTGCGGCAGAGCGGCGCGAAGTGGCGGCGTTGCGGCTCCCATGAGCGGCTGTCGAGCG
This sequence comes from Rhodospirillales bacterium, assembly GCA_009377525.1. Lineage (GTDB taxonomy): Bacteria > Pseudomonadota > Alphaproteobacteria > Reyranellales > Reyranellaceae > Reyranella. Next base: position 15,637 of record WHTW01000130.1, on the reverse strand, counting down.
GCAACCCGTGGACCCACACGATGGCATCCTCGCCCGTGCCCTGCTCCCACCAGGCGAGCCGGCCGCCCTCGACGTCGAGAAACCGGTAGTCGGGCCTGAAATCGGTATCGACGAAATCCACGCCGCCCATGGGATCCTCTCGAAGGGGCCTCCTCAGAGGCCGGCCGGGTAGACGACGCCATCGAGCCCCGGCACCACCGCCAACCGGGGGTCGTTGCCGTTCCGGCGAAGCTGCTCGGCGGCATAATCGGCGACGCAACCGGAGAGCAGGTGGCGCGGATCTTCCTGGACCATCCGAAGTCTCGTGACCATCGCGCGCATGTCGTCCGGCCCCGCGATCGCCGGCATCTCGGAAAGCTCGGACGTCCGTTCCGTCACGACCGGCGGCGTGCAGGCGCCGGGCGCGTAGCGCGGATAGCCGTCGAACATGGTCGGCGACAGGTCCGAGATCGCGCGGGTGTAGGACCACAGCGCGCGCAACTCGCCCTCGGCCGCCCGGACCGGTGCGAGGTCGCCGGGGTCGGAGATGACGAAGGTCGGCCCGTGCGGGGCGATGTAGAGCCGATCGAGGGGGAGCTCGTGGTCGGATGCCGCGAGGATCATCTGCGCGACCGAATTGGTGGTCCAGGTGACGCCGGACGTCGGCCGCCCCTGCTTGCCGCAGATCAGGACCATCGTGCGCGTCCAGTCGAGCTCCCGGTCCGCGAGCCAGCCGATGATGCGATGGCTGACGTCGAGACCGGCGAGGAAGAAGGTCGCGATCATCACCCAGTTGAAGGGGACGGTCGCACCGAGCTCGTCGCTCTCCGCTTCGAGCACGGCGCGCCGCAGGAACTCGGGCGTGAGCCTGGCTTCGCTCGCGACCACTGCCTCCAGGTAGCGGATCGTCAGGCCGCATCCGTAGTCCAGCATGCCCGCAACGGCGTCCTCGCGGCCACGATAGGCTTCGACGGCGATCCGGTCGCGCCAGAGCGACGGCGTGTTGGCGCTCCGCGCCGTTCTGGTCGCCGCGAGCAGACGCTTGGCGTCACGCCGCCACAGATCGGAGGCCGGATCGATCCGTCGCATGTTGACCAGCGACGCCATGGCCGGCCCGAGATGCGACACCGCGGCAAGCTCCTTGAAGCCCCGGGTTCCCATCCGGAAGCCCTGAACGCTGGGCGCCGCCCCGTTGCCCGGGTAGAGCACGAGGTCGGTGGCGGTCGCGACGAGCAACGGAGCGCCGGCATCCGCCGCGGCCACGACACGGGTGAGATCGGCGCCGATGCCGGAGGGGCCGCCGGTATAGGTCTCGAAGAGGGCGACGAGCTCCGGGTTCTGATAGACGGTCATGGCTGTTCCTCACGGCGCGCGTTCCCGAGCCGGTAGACATGGCTGTCCGTGCGGAAGCGGACATCGGGGGCAAGGCTCTCGGAAACGACGAGAAAGGTTTCGCCGCCCTCCACGAAGATCGCGGCGTCCGTGGCACCCGAGGTCGGAACCGTCGCGACGGCGTGCAACGCACCGTCCCGCAGGCGCCAGACGACCGAGTCGAGTTGGGCCTTGGGAGCCTGGCGCGTGCCGGTGATGAAGCGCACGACGACGAGGAGGCGTTCGCCGCCCCAGTCGACGCTCGCCAGCTCGCGGGCGCCGGCCCCCGGCAACGTCTGGGCCACGACAAGCCGCCCGCCTTGCCAGCGGTAAAGCAGGCTGTCGTCCGTCAGGCGGGCAAAGACGAGGTAGTGCTCGCCGCCTGCTTCGAACGTCGCGAAGGCCCGCCCCGACGTGCCATCGAACGTCTGCGCCGGCTCGAAGGCCGACCCGGTCCAACGCAGGAGCACCGACGGCGAATGATGGTCGGCGTAGGCAAGATAGTCGACGTCGGCGTGGCGGAAGGCGTGCCAGTTGTAGCCCCAGGACGAGGCGATCGCCTGGAAGGGCACGAACCGCTCGCCGTCCCATTCGAAGATCGTCGACCGGCCGTCGTGGCGCGCCTGAAGGCCCGGCATCACGACGCCCTGCGCCAGCGCGAGGAAGTGGCGCCCGCCGATCGCGAAATGTCGCCACTGCTTGGCGGCGAAAGTGTCGAACTCCTGATGGACGGCAAAGTCGCCGTCACGCCATGCCCACAGCGTGGAGCGTGCGTTATATTCGTAGGGCCCCTGGCCTGTCCGGATGCTGGCCGTGGCGAGGAAGGCGCGCCCGCCGATCTCGAAATGCTCGGCGTCTTCGCCCCCGGGAACGGACAATGTCCGCCACGGCGCGAACCTGCCCGCCTCCCAGCGCAGGATCGGCATGGCGATGTCGCTGTTGCCGCCGTTCATGTCCGCCGGCCTGCCGGGGATGTCCTTCGCAAGCTGCGGAAGCGCGAGGCACAACCGACCTTCCAGCACGAACGGCAGGGCAGCGCGCGCGCCGCTGGTCGGCAGGGCCTGGATCGGCTGGAGGCGCAGGTTGCTCATGGGTACATCGATCCGGCCAAGTATCGCCCTGAACGGCCTCCCGCCACGCCTTCACTCCCACTCGATCATTTTGCCCGATCGTAAGCCACCGATTCCAAGCCGCAAATTGTTTCTGATGAATTGCACCGTTCGAAGTCTGCCCGGTTTCAGCGACTCACGAGGCAGGAACGTACGTCAACCTGATCACATCCTCGCCCATCAGATCGCTGGCCACGAGGCGGAGCGGCGGCCGGGGGCCAGCGAAGAATGGTTTGCCGCGGCCGAGCACGACGGGGTGGAAGTAGAGTCGATACTCATCAACAAGACCAAGGTCGGTCAGGCTTCGTGCCAGGTCTGGTCCGGAAACTGCAATCTCGCCGACGAGCCGAGCCTTCAGGCCACGTATCACCGCCTCGACGTCATCCTCGACAAGTGTGGCGTTGGGGCCGACTGACTTCAACGAGCGCGACACGACCCACTTCGGTTGGCGCCGCCACGCCGCCGCGAATTCGTGTTGCTCCGCACTCCACTCAGGACGGTCTTCGTCCCAATAACGCATGGCCTCGTACATGCGGCGGCCGTACACACTGCCGGTCAGGTCGCGCACGTGCTCTATCCAGTGACGAAAGAGCGCGGGACCTGTCCGCATTTCCAGGTGGTCGACGTAACCGTCCAGGGACTGGTTCATTCCAAAGACAAACTTCGCCATACTGCAAAATCTCCACCCAAGTGTTTCAGAATAGCATGAGCGGACGTTGCGCAGGATTGAGGTTGGATCCAATCTGCGCGCCGCACTGTCGATGTAAGCACGCTTCGGCAGTCGCCCATCACGCCCACACGGTTCGCACCGGCAGCAGCACGGCGAAGGCCTGCCAGATCTCTCCCCGGCCGCCGGATTTGCTTACCCCGGCCGGCGGTCGAAATAGGCAGCGAGGTCGACCGTGTCGGCGCCCGGTATGCGCTTGCGGACGAAGTCGTCGCGACGTTCGTAGGGCGCCGTCGCGTCGGTGCCGATGCGGCCCCAGTGGTCGCGATGCGGGTCGCGGTAAAAGGTCGGCGTGTCCGGGATGATGATCGTGTCGCGGTCGGGCCGCGAGCGTGTCAGGACCGCCCACATCACGTCGTTCATGTCGTAGATGTCGACATCCTCATCGACGACGGTCACGGCCTTGGCCCAGGTCGGCTCGACGCCCAGCACCGCCATCAGCACCTGGCGCGCATGCCCCTCGTATTGCTGCCGGATCTTGACCACGGTGTGCAGCACAAAGGGCTGGCAGGTGACGTCGACGATGCCCGGCAAGACGGCGCTGATGCGTTGGTAGATGTTGGCGGCAACCGAAAGTTCGAGCGACAGCACCTCTTCCGATGAGCCGCACAGGATGCTGTGGAACACCGCGTCAGGCCGCCGCGTGACGCCGAGAACCTCGAACACCGCCTGCGGGCCGACCGGCACGTAATAGCCCATGAATTCGCCAAAAGGCCCTTCAGGGCGCCGCTCGTTCGGCAAGAACCGTCCTTCGATGACGATCTCCGTGGTCGCCGGCACCATCAGGTCGATATGCCGGCACGGGCGCATCTCGATCGGCGCGCCGGCGAGCTGGGCGGCGACTTCGAGCTCGTCGACATCGTAGGGCACTGGTGCAGCCGCGGCGAGAAAGGCGGTCGGCGGCGGGCCGATCAGCATCGCCGCCTCAAGCGGTCGACCCATTCGTTCCGCCTTCTCGTGATAGAGCGTGAGGTGGTGGCGCGGCGCGAGACGGCAGCGCAATTCCTCGTCGCTGATGTACATCGAGCGGTGGAACGAGAGATTGGGCACGCCGGTCTCAGGCTCCTTGGCGACAAACATCGCGGACGTGAAATAGGGCGCGCCGTCGCGCTCGCTGTAGGTCAGGAGCGGCAGGTCGCGGAGCCGGCATTCGACGAGGTCGGGCGCCGCCGGTACCTCTCGCTTCAGCGGTCCGGCGACCGCGCCGCCGAGACCTGTCAGGTTGGTCCATTGCCGGCAGAAATCGTCTGGCGCGATGCCGATGATGTCGGCTAGACGCTCGCGCGAGCCATAGAGATTCGTCAGCACCGGCAGCGTTGTGCCGGCGACGTGATGAAACAGGATCGGCTTGTTCCAGCGCCGCATCGCCGCCTGCGTCACGGCCGCCAGTTCGTGCTTCGGGTCGACCTCGCGGTGCACGTCGAGGATCTCGCCGCACTCGCGCAGGGTTTGCATGTAGTGGCGCATCGCCGACCCTCTCCGCCTAGTTTGCCGCATGATGGCGCGAGTCCGTCCCATGCTGCGAGACCTGCTGACCTGAGTCCCAAGTTTCATCCAGCCGCAGGTGGACTCCGTTCGTCATTTGGGCTGATCAAGCCCGGTGTTGCAACAGGCCGGGGCGCATAGCCCCTGGTTGAGCGCAGCGCCTCGACCTGTTGCGAGGGTTGCGTGCGCTACCACTCCACACTTAGCAGCTGAGTGACTGCCAAAACTGGGTGCGTCATGCTATTTGTATCGACTACTCCCACTCGATGGTGCCCGGCGGCTTGGACGTGATGTCGTACGTCACCCGGTTGATCCCCCGCACCTCGTTGATGATGCGGTTGGCGACGCGGCCCAGGAAGGCATGATCGAACGGGTAGTAGTCGGCCGTCATGCCGTCGGTCGAAGTGACCGCGCGCAGCGCGCAGGCCTGGTCGTAGGTGCGGCCGTCGCCCATCACGCCGACGGTGCGCACCGGCAGCAGCACGGCGAAGGCCTGCCAGATCTCGTCGTACAGCCCGGCCTTGCGGATCTCGTCGAGATAGACGGCGTCGACCTGGCGCAGGAGGTCGAGCTTCTCCCCGGTGATGCTGCCGGGGATGCGGATGGCGAGCCCCGGGCCCGGGAACGGATGGCGGTTCACCAGGTCGGCCGGCAGGCCGAGCTCGCGGCCGAGGTCGCGCACCTCGTCCTTGAAGAGCTCGCGCAGGGGCTCGACCAGCTTCATGTGCATGCGCTCGGGCAGGCCGCCGACATTGTGATGGCTCTTGATGGTGACCGAGGGGCCGCCGGTGAAGGAGACCGATTCGATCACGTCGGGATAGAGCGTGCCCTGGGCGAGGAACTGCGCGCCGCCGATCTTCTTCGCCTCGGCCTCGAACACGTCGATGAACAGCGCGCCGATCGTCTTGCGCTTGGTCTCGGGATCGCTCACACCGTCGAGCGCCTTCAGGAACAGCTCGGAGGCGTCGGCATGGACCAGCGGGATGTTGTAGTGGTCGCGGAACAGGCGCACGACCTGCTCGCCCTCGTCGAGCCGCAGCAGGCCGTGGTCGACGAACACGCACTGGAGCTGATCGCCGATCGCCTCGTGCAGCAGCACGGCCACCACCGATGAATCGACGCCGCCCGACAGGCCGCAGATCACCCGGCCGTTGCCGACCTGGGCGCGGACCTGGGCGATGGCGCGGTCCTTGAAGGCGGCCATCGTCCAGTCGCCCTTGAAGCCCGCGATCTTGAGCGCGAAGTTGCGCAGAAGCTTGGCGCCGTCGGGCGTGTGCATCACCTCGGGATGGAACTGCAGGCCGTAGTAGCGGCGCGCCTCGTCGGCGATGGCAGCGAAGGGCGCGTTCTCCGAGGTGGCGATGACGGCGAAGCCCGGCGGCAGCTTCGTCACGCGATCGCCGTGGCTCATCCAGACCTGCTTCCTGTCGCCCGGCTGCCACACGCCGTCGAACAGGGCCGAGGGCTGCTGAACTAAAAGCTCGGCGCGGCCGAACTCGCGGTGATGGCCGGCCTCGACCGAGCCGCCGAGCTGCTGGGCCATGGTCTGCTCGCCGTAGCAGATGCCCAGCACAGGGACCTTGGCAGCGAAGATGGCGGGGTCGGCCGAGGGCGCCTGCCCTTCGATCACCGAGGCCGGGCCGCCCGACAGCACGATGGCCTTGGGGTCGAACTGTTTCAACTTGGCCTGGTCGACCGACTGGAAGGGGTGGATTTCGCAGTAGACCCCCGCTTCGCGCAGGCGGCGGGCGATCAGCTGGGTGACCTGGGAACCAAAATCGACGATCAGCAAGCGGTCGGACATGCGGCGATATACGGAACGAGGGGCCAGGGTTCAACCGCCCAATGTGGATCATTGCCGCTCTTCCGAACCGCCGGCTTCCAGCCGGCGGTCCGGAAGATTATGAGGCCCCTATCCTATGAGGTCGAAGCGGTCGGCGTTCATCACCTTGGTCCAGGCCGCCACGAAGTCCTTCACGAACTTCGGCCCTGAGTCGGCGCAGGCATAGACCTCGCCAAGCGCGCGGAGCTGGGAGTGCGAGCCGAAGATCAGGTCGACCCGGGTGCCCGTCCACCGCACCTCGCCGGTCTTGCGGTCGAGGCCCTGGTAGACGCCGTCGGTGCCGGAGGGCCGCCATTCGGTGGCCATGTCGAGCAGGTTGACGAAGAAGTCGTTGGTCAGAATCTCCGGCCGCTTGGTGAAGACGCCGTGCGGCGACTTCCCATGGTTGGCGCCCAGCACACGCAGGCCGCCCACCAGCACCGTCATCTCGGGCGCCGTCAGGGCGAGCAGCTGCGCCCTGTCGACCAGCCACTCCTCGGGCGACAGGCGCGACTTGCCGCCGGACAGCCAGTTGCGGAAGCCGTCGGCTTTCGGCTCCATGGCGGCGAAGGAATGGACCTCGGTCTGCTCCTGCGCGGCGTCCATGCGGCCCGGCGCGAAGGGCACCGTCACGTCGTGCCCGGCGGCCCTCGCCGCCTTCTCGATCGCCGCCCCGCCGCCCAGCACGATCAGGTCGGCCAGCGAGACCTTCTTGCCCCCGGAACCGCTGCTCGCGGCCGAGGCGTTGAACTCCTGCTGCACCTTCTCCAGCGCCTGCAGCGCCTTGGCGAGCTCGGCCGGCTGGTTGACCGCCCAGTCCTTCTGCGGCGCCAGGCGCACGCGCGCGCCGTTGGCGCCGCCGCGCTTGTCGGAGCCGCGGAAGGTCGACGCCGACGCCCAGGCCGCCGACACGAGCTCAGCGACCGACAGGCCGCAGGCCAGGATCTTCGCCTTGAGGCCGGCGATGTCCTTGTCATCGACCAGCGGATGGTCGACCTCGGGGATTGGGTCCTGCCAGATCAGGTGCTCCTTCGGCACCAGCGGGCCGAGGTAGCGCACGATAGGGCCCATGTCGCGATGCGTGAGCTTGAACCACGCCCGGGCGAAGGCATCGGCGAACTGGTCCGGGTTCTCGTGGAAGCGCCGCGAGATCTTCTCGTAGGCCGGGTCGAAGCGCAGCGACAGGTCGGTGGTCAGCATCGAGGGCGCGCGGCGCTTCGACTTGTCGTACGCATCGGGGATCGTATCGGCGCCGGCGCCGTTCTTCGGCTGCCACTGGTGCGCGCCGGCCGGGCTCTTGGTCAGCTCCCATTCGTAGCCGAACAGGTTGTCGAAGAAGTTGTTGCTCCACTTCGTGGGCGTCGTGGTCCAGGTGACTTCGAGGCCGCTGCCGATCTGGTCGCCGCCCTTGCCCGAGCGGAAGCTCGACTTCCAGCCCAGGCCCTGCTGCTCGAGGGGTGCTGCTTCCGGCTCGGGACCGACCAGCGCGGCATCGCCGGCACCGTGGGTCTTGCCGAAGCTGTGGCCGCCGGCGATCAGCGCCACCGTCTCCTCGTCGTCCATTGCCATGCGCAAGAAGGTCTCGCGGATGTCGCGCGCCGCGGCGATCGGATCGGGCTTGCCGTTGGGCCCTTCCGGATTGACGTAGATCAGGCCCATCTGCACGGCGCCGAGCGGGTTCTCGAGATCGCGATCGCCGCTGTAGCGCTCGTCGGCCAGCCACTTGCCTTCGGGACCCCAGAAGATGTCCTGGTCGGGCTCCCAGACATCCTTGCGTCCGCCGCCGAAGCCGAAGGTCTTGAAGCCCATCGATTCCAGCGCGACGTTGCCGGCGAGGATCAAGAGGTCGGCCCACGAGATCCTGGCGCCATATTTCTGCTTGATCGGCCACAGCAGCCGACGCGCCTTGTCGAGGTTGACGTTGTCGGGCCAGCTGTTGAGCGGCGCGAAACGCTGCTGGCCGGAGCCGGCCCCGCCGCGGCCGTCGCCGACGCGGTAGGTGCCGGCGCTGTGCCACGCCATGCGGATGAAGAAGCCGCCGTAGTGGCCGAAGTCGGCCGGCCACCAATCCTGCGAATCCGTCATCAAGGCGTGAAGGTCCTTGATCACGGCATCGAGGTCGAGGCTCTTGAACTCCGTGGCGTAGTCGAAGTCCTCGCCCATCGGATCGGACAGGCTGGAGTGCTGGTGGAGGACTTGCAGGTCGAGCTGGTTCGGCCACCAGTCGCGGTTGGTGTGGGTGCGGGTGCCGCCCGTCACCGGGCATTTGCTTTCGTCTGGCATGGTGTGCTCTCCGGCAATGTTCCCGGCAATTCTGTTCCCCTTCCGCCCGGCCCGCATTTGAGAATTTGATGATTCCCGTCATCCCGACCGGAGCGAAGCGTAGCGGAGGGACCTATTCTGTAGCTGCGTCGACATGAGCAGGTCCCTCGACTACGCCGCCCTTCGGACGGCTCCGCTCGGGATGACGACGGTATTTGCGGCTCAACTCTTCGTGGGTGCGATCGGCCACTGGAAGCCGTCGGGCAGATTGCCCGCGCCGATGAAGCGGCGAGTCAATACCTCGTGCAGGCGCGACCACTCTCTCCTGACGTCGAACCCGGGGTCGCCGTACAACAGATTGGTCATCTGGCCCGGATCGGACTTGAGGTTGTAGAGCTCGTAATCGAGGCTGCTGCCGTCCAGGCTGAAATACACGGCGTAGGTCCAGTCGCCTTCGCGCATTGCGCGGATATGGCCGCCGGCAACGCCGGCCGGCAGGAAGAAGACGTCATCGAAGGCGAAGATCGTGGAGTCCTGCACGGATTTGGCGGGGTCCCGCATTACCGGCACGATGCTCTTGCCGGGAGAATAGGACTCAGGATTGGAGACACCGGCAAGGTCGAGGATCGTCGGCAGCAGGTTGAGGTGATCGTAGAATGCGTCGGTCTGCAGGGGCTCCGGGTAGAGGCCGGGATTGTGGACGATCAGCGGGATGTGGATCATCTCCTCGTAGACCGTATAGGCCTTCTCGCGCATGCCGTGGGACAGGCCGCCCTCGCCGTGATCGGCGAACCGCAGGATGATCGTATTGGCCATCTGACCGGTCTCGGCCAGCGTGTCGAGCACGGTGACGATGTGCCGGTCGGCCAGCTTGTTGAGGTGGGCATAGAAATTGACGTAGTCGCGCTCAGCCTCTGCGCCGTCGAGGGGAGCGAACTTGTTGTAGGCGTCACGCGCGGCTCGTTGAACGCTCGGCTTCCTTGACAGGTCGTCGGCGTAGTTGGACGGCAGGTCGATGCCGAGGTTGGCGAAGTCGCCGCGCTCATAGCCGGCGGCTTTCCAGGACGTCGGATAGACATAGACATCGTGCGGGTTGACCAGGGAGACGAACAGGCAAAAGGGTTTGCCGAGCCTGGGAGCACGGTTCTTCAGGAACTCGATGACGCTCTCGCCGAATCCCGGTGTCTGGCCCTTGTGGGCCGGGTTGGCTCCCTTGACGTAGCGCCCGTCATTGTCGGCGCGGCCGCCGCCCAGCGTGGCCAGCCCGTCGTAGCGGCCGAACACGTTCTTCTCCCAGTCCTCGATCGAGTTGCCGGCGTCGGGCGGGTTCCAGTCCGACCAGCCGAAGTTCTTCTTCATCGCTTCGATATCCGCCGCCGTCCAATCCTCGCCACCGTTGCCCGGGGCGGCATTGGTGGCGAAGCTGAGGTGCCATTTGCCTTTCCAGACGACCTCGTAGCCCGCCTTCTCGCTCAGCAGCGAGGCGATGTTCGGCAGGCGGTCCTGATGGACCAGGCCGGGCCACAGGAAAGTCCGGGTCACCCGGTTCGTTGGCGAAAAGTGTCCGGTCGTCATCAGCGCGCGCGCCGGCGAGCATTGGCACGCCGCCGTATAGGCGCGGTTGAAGTACAGGCCATGGCGCTTGAGCCGCTGCAGCCCCGGAAGGTTTTTTTCCGCCCAACCCGCCGGCCAATGCATGTGATGGCGTTCCTGGTCGGTCATCAGGACGACGATGTTGGGTGCCTTGGGAAGGCTGACGGCGTCACGGGCCAGGGCCGGAGCGGCAAGGCCAGGCGACACGCCGGCAAGCGTGACGGCGAGACCGGCCCCGCGACGGAGCACGCTGCGCCGCGTCGCCGTTTCATCGACTGACGGCCCGGTCCCGCTCCTGGGGTCCGCAGTCCCATCGGAAACCAATTTCTCGTCCATGTGATACGTCCTTCCAGAAGACTCAGGAGCGGAGGGGAGGTCGACATACACTTGCCCAAGCGGACGACACTGACAATCGCCGCGACGCCGCCGGCGGACAGCCGATGAGCGCGGCCGAACCCGGCTTCCATGCCGCCAGCACCGGCGCCCTGAAGCGCGGAGGCGTGAAAGGCAAGCGCGTCGCCGTCACCATGCGTGCACGACGGCTGGGCATCGTCGGCGAGGAAGGCGCGATCTGGATCGACCCAGCCGACGTCGCGTCGGTGCGCATCGGCTACGAGGAGAGCAAGGTCGGCAAGCAGTTCCTGACCAGGATCGTGCGCAAAAGCCGGCTCGAGCCGCTCGTCCTGCATCCGGTGGGCCACTACGACCGGGACTACGGCGCCACCATCCGCGCCTTTTCAGGCGCCGTCGTCGAGTCAGGCGGCATCGAGCGCATCGAGCGCGGCGCGTCGGCCTTCTGGGCCTGGGCCGGCCCTGTCCTGACGGGGCTCCTGATGGTGGCCGGCGTCGGATTGATCGCTCTTGCCAATCATGTCTGGTGGCAGCGCTTCGCGCCGGCGTTGGTGGGCGCCATCCTGTTCGGCGTTACCCTGTGGAACGCCCAGACGCGGCTCGGCCGTCAAACAGGAGCACCACCATGTTGAAGGTCCACACGCTGAACGACCGGCTATGCCCGCACACCAACAATGCCGCCCATGGCGTCGAAATTCCGCCGGGTGCGCGGATCCTGTTCACCAACGGACAGGTCGGCGCGCGCCAGGACGGAACCGTGCCGGAGGATCTGGTCGAGCAGTTCGAGGTCATCTTCGAGCGTCTCGGCCACGTGCTTGCCGCGTCCGACATGGGCTTTGCCGACGTGGTCAAGCTGACCGTCTATGTCACCGACAAGGCGCATCTGGATGCCTTCCACCGTGTCCGCGCCGGCCACATGAAGGACCACAATCCCGCCGCGACGATGCTGGTGGTCGGGCCGTTCCCCAGAGCCGGCGTCCAGGCCGAGGTCGAGGTTGTCGCCGCGAAGGCGGGTTAGAGCGGGCGATGCCTGTTTCACAGGGCACGATCCGTCCAGCTGATTCGAGCTGGACGGCACCCCGCGTCCCGGCCCCAACGACCCGAACTCCAATGACTTGCCGTCCATGGCCACTCTCCCGGTCCGCGCCCCGAAGAGCCGCCAGCAAAAGATCAGGGCTTCTCCCCGACGACGATCCGCACCGTGCGGTCATCCAGCTCGGGCGCGTCGTCGGTGATGGAGGCGACGCGGGCCGCCATGAAGGCGCGGCCGATCGCGCCAGCGACGGCGCGGCCGAAATCGGTCTCCCTGTCGCGCATCACGAGGACCACGCCCTTTTGCGGCAACGGCGGCGTCTCGCCGATCATCGGCGTGGCTCCGGTCCCCGCCTTCACGGCATCCACCACCTTCGACGCCAGGGACCGCGTCTCGTTGTTGGTATGCGCCGTGAACACCTCGAACCTGATGTTGGGGAACTCGCTCATCGCCTTGGCGAGGCTGGCCAGCTGCGCCGCATCGAGGTCGCGATCGGCGTCGCGCAGGGCCTCCGCGCGCACCATGAGCAGGACGCCGCCGATTGCCATCGCAGGGCAGATCACGCCCACGGAGCGCTTCATGAGGGGGCGGAGGGGCGAGGAGATGAGCAGGGCAATCAGCCCGGCCGAGCCGACAGCCATCAGGAGGATGCCGAGGCCGTCGAGAATCCAGGGGTCGGAGAGAAGCGTCATGACGCGGCTGCTTTAGCACAAAGTCCCGGAGCGCGGACCTCCAGGTCCGCGCTCCGGCTCACTCCTCGGTCGCGAGCTTGCGGCGCACCAGCGGAGCCTCGAGGTCGTGCCAGCCGAAGGCCACCTCCTCGACGTCGACGCCGGCCATGGTGTCGACGCGCTCGCCCGCCCGCTCGCCGCCCAGGCCCTCGTAGAAGAAGCGCGTCGGGTTGTCGGCCAGCATCCACAGCACGGCGGTGTCGCAGCCGTCGACGCGCAGCTGGCGGAACAGGGCGTCGAGCAGGCGCCGGCCGAGACCGCGATTCTGGAAATCGGGCTCGACGTAGAGGGTGTAGACCTCGCCGACGCGGATCTCGCGGCCGCTGAGACCCTCCGGCGGATCGCGCACCGGCCCGCAGCTGCCGAAGCCCACCACGCCCATGTCCTCGTCGTCGGCCACGAACACGCCGCGCGCTTCGCGCGGATCGGCCAGAACGCGCGACCAGTAGGCCGACTGGCGCACGTCCGACATGCCGGCCAGCATCGCATCGGGCAGCAGGCCGGCATAGCTCGCCTGCCAGGTCTCGACATGGACGCGGCCGATGGCGGCAGCGTCGGTCTTGTGGGCGCGGCGGATGCGGATCATCTTTTTTCGTCATCCCGAGCGGAGCCATCCGAAGGATGGCGCAGTAGAGGGACCTCCTCTTGAGCTGCTTCCGCATGAACAGGTCCCTCCGCTTCGCCGCCCTTCGGGCGGCTCCGGTCGGGATGACGGACGAGCGTGGCGGCGAAGAAACCGTCGGTGCCATGACGCAGCGGCGACAGGCGAAGATAGGGCCCGCCGATCTCCGGCGGCGGCTCCGCCTCCATTGCGTCGCGCCAGACGTCGGCCACGGGCACGGCAGCGAACTCCGGATGGCGCTCGAGGAAGGCCTCGATCTGCCGTTCGTTCTCGGCCGGCAGGACCGAACAGGTGGCGTAAACCAGGCCGCCGCCCGGCTTCACCAGACGCGCCGCGGCGTCGAGGATGGCAGCCTGCTTCGGCACCAGCTCGGCGAGATCCTCGGGCCGGAGCGTCCAGCGGCCGTCGGGGTTGCGGCGCCAGGTGCCGGTGCCGGTGCAGGGTGCGTCGACCAGCACGCGGTCGAAGGCGCCGGCCTGGCGCTTCAGCCATTTACGGTTGTCGCCATCGAGGGCGCGGCGTTCGACATTGTGGGCGCCGGCGCGGCGCAGGCGCTGGGCCGAGCGGTCGAGCCGGGTCTCCAGCACATCCATGGCGACCACACGGCCCTTGTTGTTCATGCCGGCGGCGATGGCCAGGGTCTTGCCGCCGGCGCCAGCGCAGTAGTCGGCGATCTGCATGCCAGGCCGCGCGTCGACGAGGCCGGCGACGAGTTGCGAGCCCTCGTCCTGGACTTCGATCAGGCCGTTCTGGAAGGCCTCGCCCGCCACCACCGACAGGCGGCGCTTCAGGCGCAGGCCGTCCGGGGCGTAGCGCATGGGCTCGGTCTCGATGCCCTCGCGCGCCAGCGCTGCCTGCGCCTCGGCGACGGTGGCTTTGAGCCGGTTGACGCGCAGGTCGACCGGCGGCGGGTTCTCCAGCGCGGCGATCTCGCGGCCCCAGGCGTCGCCGTAGGCTTCCTGGAGATGCGGCGCCACCCACTCCTGGACGTTGAGGCGCACCCAGTCGGGCTGCTCGGGATGGCTGAGCGAATGGCCTTCCATCTGGCGCAGCGCGCGGCGCTCGCCCTCGTCGAGCGGCTCGGGGCGGTAGCGGCCGCCGTCGAACATCGCCTCGACGTCGCTGAGTGCCATTCCTTCGACCACCATCAGGTCGGCAGCGACGATGCCGCGCGGCAAGGCGTTGGTCTGGTCGGCGGGGTGCCCGGTGCGCTTCAGCCACCAGCGCAGCTGGCCCCAGCGGCGCAGGATGCCCCACACGCGGTCGGACACGGCGCGGCGGTCGCCGCCGCCGATGTAGCGGCGGGCGCGGAAGTAGGCATTGGCGACGAGGTCGGCCGGCCGCTCGGCATGGCTGACGATCTCGTCGAGAAGCTCTATGGTGGCGGCCACCCGCGCGCCCGGCGTCACGTCGATCCTTCCCTTTCGTCCCTGCCGCTACGATGAATAAGCCCCGCGCGCAACGTCCCGAATGGCTCAGGCGCATCGTCCTGGTCCTTTGCGCCGTCCTGATGGGCTTGGTGTCGCTGGAATTTGCAGTCCGCGCCTCGACCTGGGGATATCTGTTCGTCTATCCCAACTTCGTGCTCGGCGCGCGCACGGTTCTCGCCGAACGCGACAGCGGCCGCTATGTGCACGATCCTGAGCTCGGCCACATCCCGCGGGCGGGCTATGCCGCGGCCGGCACCACCATCGAGGCCGACGGCCTGCGGCGGACCGGTGAGCAGGTCGCCGGCGCGCCCATCCTGGCGGTGGGCGATTCCTTCACCTACGGCGACGAGGTCAACGACGGGCAGACCTGGCCGGCGCAACTGCAGCAGCTGACCGGCCGGCGCGTGCTGAACGCGGGCGTGAGCGGCTACGGCTTCGACCAGATCGTGCTGCGCGCCGAGCAGCTCGCGGCCAAATACAAGCCTTCGGCCATCGTCGTCAGCTTCATCGCCGACGACATACGGCGCACCGAGATGCGCCGCCTGTGGAGTGCTGACAAGCCCTACTTCGTGATCGAGGACGGCAAGCTCGCGCTCCGCGGCGTGCCGGTGCCGCCGCGCGCCGATCCGGGCAGCACCTTGACGTTCTGGCACTGGACGCTGGGCTACAGCCGCCTGTTCGACTTCACCCTGCGCCGCCTAGACCTGCTGCACGACTGGTACGGCGACCACAAGCGCGTGGCCGCGCCGGGCACCGGCGAGCACCTCTCCTGCCTGCTGGCCGCGCGGCTTGGCGAGCTGCAGAAGCAGAGCGGCGCCAAGGTCATCGTGCTGGCCGAGTACGATCCCGTGGTGTGGGACGACCCCGCCTTCGCCGCCGAGCAGCGGCGCATGACCGAGGGGCTGATCGACTGCGCGGCCAAGAACGGTTTGACCACCATCGACAGCTTCGACGCGCTCGCCGCCACCGGCGCGCCGCGACAGCTCTACGTCACCTGGCATATGAACGAGCCCGGCAACCGGCTGATCGCGGGACTGGTGGCCCGAGCTCTGAAGTGAGCGTCATGGTCTTCCGGACCGCGCGCGTCTCGCGCGCTCATGAGCGCGCGAGACGCGCGCGGTC
>WHTW01000012.1 GCA_009377525.1 Rhodospirillales bacterium | reverse complement strand
GAAATTGGCCGAAAATGCAGAAATTCACCAGCGAGGCGACGGCAGTGCATGCACCGCCCGGCAAGGCCAAGAGGCGCCAGCGGGACTGCCAGGTCAGAATCACTGTGTCGGGAAACTAGGGCCTGAACTGCAGCGGCCGTGGTACCAGCCGCGACGGTTGGCTGACAACGCGCCAGGCGTCGGCCACCCATTCGCAGGCGAGCCGGCGCGTATCGCGCGGGTCGATCATCTCCTCGATCTCGAAGCGGTTCAGCGGCCCGATCGGTCCGCGCACGCTCTCGATGCGGGCGTTGATCTCGGCTCGCAGCGCGGCGGGATCGGCCGCTTCGGCGAGCTGGCGCTTGTAGGCCGCCTCGATGCCGCCCTCGGGCGGGATGCCGCCGACGTCCGCCGACGGCCAGGCCACGCGCGCCGACGCCGCCGACTGCGGCGTCGCATAGTTGTTGCCGGCCACGCCGAAGCTTCTACGCATCAGCACCGTGAAGATCGGCACCGTGACCTGGGCGAAGGCCACCATCCATTCTCCGCCCTTGCGGATGGTGCCCGCGATCTCGTGCTCGATGCCGACGGCGAAGCCGGGATTGTCGACCAGGTTCAGCACCGGCAGATGGAAGAGGTCGCAGACGTCGAGATGACGCTTGAGCTTGTCGCAACCATCGGCCGTCAGCGCGCCACCGTTCACATGGCGGCTGTCGGAGGCGATCACGCCCATCGGATAACCGTTCATGCGGACGAAGCCGGTGACCTGGTCGGTACCCCACAGCGGTCCGATCTCGAAGAACGAGTCCTTGTCCGCCAGCAGCCGGATCGCACGCCGCACGTCGAAGGTCGCCGTGCGCTTGCGCGGGACCAGCGTCAGCAGTTCCTCCTCGCGGCGGTCGGCAGGATCAGCGGATTTTGTGACCGGCGGCGCCTCGTAGACGCTCGACGGCAGGTACGACAGGAAGCGCCGCGTCTGCGCCATCGCCTCTTCCTCGGTCTCGGCGAGATTGTCGACCGAGCCGTTGCGGCAATGGATGTGCCAGCCGCCGAGATCCTCCTTGGTGACGTCGTAGCCCATGGCGTGGCTGACCACCGGCGGGCCGGCGACGAAGAGCTGGGAGATGTCGCGCACCATCACCGAGAAGTGGCCCAGGACTGCCTTGGCCGCCCCGATGCCGACCACGCTGCCCAGCAGCAGGTTGACCACCGGCACCGAGGCGAGCTGCTCGGTATAGAAGGTGCTGCCGAGATGACCGGGCAGGAACGAGCCGCCGCCTCCCACCACGCGCGGCCGGCCGGCCTTGATGGCGCCGGTGCTTTCCTTGGCCGCGGCCGATCCCATCGCGCTATCCTGCTTGGGCACCATGGTGGCGACGCTGCCGCCGCCCGACGAGCCGTCGAGCAGGCGGATCGAGGGCGTGCGCAATTCGATCGAGAGCTGGTCGAGATAGCGCGACTTGTGCCCGATCGCGCCGTCGGCATGGCCGCCGCGCGAGGTGAAGTCGTCGGCGCAGACGATGCAGGGACGGCCCTCGATGCGGCCCTGGCCGCCGACGTGGCTCGCCGGCGTGAACTCGGCGACGGTGCCGTCCTCGTCGAACGTGGCGAAGCCCGCCAGGCTGCCGACCTCGCGGAAGCTGCCGGGATCGAGCAGCGTGTCGATGCGCTCGCGGCAGGTGAGCTTGCGCCGGTTGCGCTGGCGCACCACGCCGGGATCTGTCGAGCCGGGCGCCAGGCGCTTGTGGGCGATCGCCTGCAGGGCCGCGACCTTGTCGAGCATCGGCGTCCAGCCTTCGTTTGCCGTCACGGGCGAAGCAGCCTTCGCAGCGCCGGCCGCCGGTTTGATCACGGCCAGGATCTGCCCGCCATCGACCGTGTCGCCGACCGCGAGCGGCGCCAACGTGGCGACGAGGCCGGAGCGGGGCGCCGTGACGGACGTCTCCATCTTCATGGCGCTGACGACGAACAGCAGGTCACGCGCCTTCACTTCAGCGCCTTCACGAGCCTTGATGTCGATGACCGAACCCGCGTGCGGGCTCTCGACGGCCTCGTGCCCGGGCGGCACGGGCAATGGCCGGGCCGGTGGGGCGCTGGCACCGCGGCCGCGCCCCAGGCTGGCGACCTGCTGGTCGAGGAACTGCAGCGCGCCCGTTTTCACCTTGGTGGGCTCGATCGCCTCGGCGAGCAACGTTGTGCGCGCATTGCCGGCGCGGAACTCGGGATGTGCCAGAATGGCGCGCAGCTGGTCACCATTGGTCGGCACGCCGACGATATGGAACTCATCGAGCGCGCGGCGCGTGCGGTCGACGGCCGAGGCGAAGCAGCCTGAGGAGCCCGACTGGCAGATCAGCTTGGCGAGCAGAGGGTCGAACTGCGGCGGCGGCGCCAACCCGACATAGCCGCAGGCATCGACGCGCACGCCGGGGCCGGACGGCTCGCGAT
This sequence comes from Rhodospirillales bacterium, assembly GCA_009377525.1. GTDB lineage: Bacteria > Pseudomonadota > Alphaproteobacteria > Reyranellales > Reyranellaceae > Reyranella. The sequence goes on along the minus strand of WHTW01000012.1, from coordinate 79,173 downwards.
AGGCGCTGAGCGTGCCCGTGCCCTGGGCGACCACACGTGCCTGCACGGCAAAGCCGCGCGGCGTGCCGACCCCCTTCTGATCGGCGAGGCCGAGTGCAGCGAGCGACGCGCCGGCGGCGATGCGGAACTGCGCCTCGACCAGGTCGACACCCATGACCTGCTCGGTGATGGTGTGCTCGACCTGGATGCGCGGATTGCACTCGATGAAGAAGTGCTCGCCGGTTTCTGGATCGACCAGGAATTCGACCGTGCCGGCATTCTCGTAGCGCGCCGCGCGCGCGAGCTTCACGGCGTCAGCCAGGATGCGCTGGCGCAAGCCCTCGTCGAGGTTGGGCGCCGGCGCCACCTCGACGACCTTCTGATTGCGCAATTGCACCGAGCAGTCGCGCTCGAACAGGTGCACGACGTTGCCCTGGCCGTCGCCCAACACCTGCACCTCGATGTGCCGCGGCCGCGGCACGATCTTCTCCAGGAAGAGGGCGCGATCGCCGAACGCCGCCTCGGCCTCGCCCTGGCAGCGCGCGAAGGCCTCGTCCATCTCTTCCGGTCGTGCGACGGCGCGCATGCCGCGCCCGCCACCGCCGGCCGCGGCTTTCAGCATCACCGGATAGCCGATCGACTTGGCGTTTGCCCTGGCCTCGTCGCTCGAGGCGAGCTTGGGCGCGCCGGGAATGACCGGAATACCCTGCGCCTGGGCGAAGGCGCGTGCTTCGACCTTGTCGCCGAACAGCTTCAGGCTCGCCGGCGAAGGACCGATGAAGCGCAATCCCTCGGCCCGGCAGCGCTCGGCAAAAAGGGTGTTCTCGGACAGGAAGCCGTAGCCGGGATGGACGCAATCGCTGCCGCTTGCCTTGGCCGCGGCGATGACCGCCTCGATGTCGAGATAGCCGCGCACAGCGTCGCCGCCGATCTCGCGCGCTGCCCCCGCCAGCTTGGTGTGCAGCGAGAGCGAATCTGGCCGAGTGAAGATGGCGACCGAATCGACGCCCAGCGAAGCCGCGGCCCGGGCAATGCGGATCGCGATCTCCCCGCGATTGGCGATCAGGACGCGCTTGAGCATTGTTTCTTCCCTTCAAATTCTTCCGGACCGCGCGCTAGGTCGCGTCTGACGCGACCCAGCGCGCGGTCCAGGAGATCATGACAACCTGTACACGCGCTTGGCCGTGCCGCTGAACAGGGCCGTCTTCTCGGTCGCCGACGCGCCGGCCGCCATCAGCTTGAAGGCGTTCCACAGCACGGCGTAGCCGGTCGAGATCTTGTCGACCGGGAAGTTGCTCTCGAACATGCAGCGGTCGGCGCCGAAGGCGTCGATGCAGGTCTTGATCCAGGGCCCCCAGGGATCGGCGATCTCGCGCGCGGTGGGCGGAGCAGGACGCTTCATGTGATCGGCGAACGGGCCGATATCCATGCCGAGCCCGCCCAGCTTCACGACCACGTTGGGGCAGCGCGCCAGTTCGGCAAGGTCGGCCTTCCAGGTCGCGAACACGGCGTCCGTCTTGCCGGCATAGGGGCCGATGCCCAGAGGACCGCCGCAGTGGTTCAGGATCATCGTGGTCTGCGGCACGGCGCGCGCCAATGCCGTCACTTCCTTGATCTGCGGATGGTACTGCCAGGCCTCGTATGTGAGGCCGAGTGCCCCAAGTTGGGCCACGCCTTCGCGATAGTCGGCCTGGCCGTAGAGGCCTTGCGGCGGATGGGTGTGCGCGTTGCGGACGTCAGGGCTGGGATCCCAGCCGCCGGAATGGCGGATGCCGCGGAAGCGGCCGCTGCCGGCCGCGACGTGCGCCTCCAGTACGGCGCGGGCGCGCGCCCCCAGCGTCATGTCGACGTAGGAGATGATGCCGGCACAGGCCCGCGTCGGCCCGTAGAGGCCGCTGGCGCTCATGGCGGCGACGCCGTTGGCGAATTCGGTCTCGCCGACCGGCTTCATCTCGGGCGGTCCGTCGGCGCGGTACATCGAGCGGCAGTCGATATAGACCGTGGCCGTGATGTTGTGGCCCGTGCCGGTGTCGGCCACCAGCTCGTCAAGCAGATAGTGGTGGTTGGCGTGGTCCCACAGATGATGATGAGGATCGACGATCGGCAGATCGGGTTCGAGGATCGGCTCCTTGGCCTGTTTGGCGAGCCATGCGTCGTCGGGGACGAACGCCCGCCGCTGCCGTTCGACCGTTGGTGCGTGGGCCATGATGTCCTCCCTAGCGCACGACCTCACCCTGAGGAGCCGCGCCAGCGGCGTCTCGAAGGGTGGGCCACGCCACGTTTGTTGCCATCCTTCGAGACGCGCGCTTCGCGCGCTCCTCAGGATGAGGCGGTGTGTGAATCAAGGCAGCCTCGGCTGATGGAACTTGTAGGGCGGATAGTCCTTGGCGATGTCGGATACGACCTCGACGACCGCCGGTGAATCGCTCGCCAGCGCCTCGCGCAGAGCGCCGCGGAAGGCATCGGCGGTCTCGACCCGCCAGGCCGGCACGCCGAACGACCGGGCATAGGCCAGGAAGTCGGGATTGTGCAGCACCGCGCCGGAGTGCCGGCCCTCGTAGAGCCGTTCCTGGTCACGCTTCACGTTGCCGTAGGAGGCGTTGTTCACCACCACCGTCACCAGGTTGATGCCGAACTGCATCGCCGTCGAAAGATCGGAGCCGCCGAACAGGAAGCCGCCGTCGCCGGTCACCGACACCACCGGCCGGTCGGGGTTCGCCACCTTGACGCCCAGCGCCGTCGGGAAGCCGTAGCCCAGCGTGCCGGAGAAACCCGAGCTCACCAGCCGGCGCGGCTGGTGCACGGGATAGCCGTACCAGATGATGTAGCCGAGCTGTGTGACCTCATCGACGACGATGCCGTCGTCGGGCAGCACGTCGCGCAGCACCTTCATGTAGGAGTACTGCGGGTCGGCCTTGGCGATCGCGGCCTGTGCCGCTTCCTTGGCGGTGGCTATCGCGGCACGCCAGTCCTTGCCGTCCTTGCGCGCCACCGCGGCGGTGAGGGCGCGCGTGCCCTGGGCGGCGTCGGTCACGATCGCGACGTTGACGGCCAGCCGGCGATGCTCGGCGGGATCGAGGTCGATGCGCGCGGTCTTCAGCCCGGCGGGGACGGGTGCCCAGCGCGCGATCGGCACGTCGAGGCGCGTGCCGATGCCGATCAGAAGGTCGGTCTTGTCCCACAATTCGAAGCCGCCGACCGTGTTCAGCGACAGGGGATGGCGCGAATCGACCACGCCCTTGCCCATGCGGAACGACACGACCGGCGCGCCGATCTTCTCGGCCAGCGCCAGGATCTCCGGGCCGGCATCGACCGCGCCGCCGCCGATCCAGATCATCGGCGCCTTGGCCGCGTCCACGAGCTTGGCGAGTGCGGCGATCTTGTCGGGATCGGGCTCAGGGTTGGCGCGCTTGCCGAGCGGGTCAATCGGCGAGACGTCCGCGGTGGCGGGGAACATGTCCCACGGCATCTCGACGGCGACCGGCCCGGGCCGGCCCGAGGTCATCGCCTGGAAGGCGCGCGCCATGACCTGCGGCGCCTCGGTGGGATGTTCTATGCGCTCGGCGAACTTCAGAAGCGTCTTCAGCGTGGCGAGCTGGTCGGGCATCTCGTGCAATTGCCCGCGGCCGCGGCCGATCATGGCGCTCGGCACCTGGCCCGTGATGCACATCACCGGCGCATTGACACCCCACGCCGTGGTCAGCGCGCCCATGGTGTTCATCACGCCGGGACCCGGCACGACGGTGAAGGCCGAGGGTCTGCCGGACGATTGCGCATAGCCCAGCGCCATGTACGCCGTCGTCTGCTCGTGCCGCGCGTTGATCACCTTCAGCCGGTTGGCATTGCGCGCGAAGGCGTCGAACAGGCCGTACATCTGCACGCCGGGCAGGCCGAAGATGGTGTCGATGCCGTGCCGCAGCAGGGAATCGACGATGGCGTCGCCGCCGGTCATGCGAGGCATGGAGGGTCCTTTCGCTTACGCGGTCTTGCTGCGGATGAAGTTGCCGATCTCGATGCAGCCGTCGCGTCCTTCGGAGAGGATGGGCGCGAACAGCGGGAAGACGTGCAGCATGTTGGGCCAGATGGCGAGCCGCGCATCGACGCCCGCGGCATGCATCTTCTCGGCGATGCGGATGCCGTCGTCGAGCAGCGTCTCGGCCGTGCCAACCTGCACCAGCGTCGGCGGCAGGCCCTTCAGGTCGGCATGCAACGGCGCGGCCAGCGGTGTCTTCGCATCCTTGCCGTTGAGGTACATCTTGGCCATCCACAGCAGGCCGTCCTTCTGCACCATGGGGTCCTGCGCCGACCGAGTCGTGATGCTGTTGCCCAGGCCCTCCAGATCGACCCACGGCGAGATCGCCACGGCGCAGGCCGGGAGGCCAAGCTTCTGGTCGCGCAGGTTGATCAGCGTGGCGATGGTGAGCCCGCCACCCGCCGAATCGCCGGCAATAGCCAGCCGGTTGGCGGCGAAGCCCTGCTGCAGCAGCCAGCGCCACGCCGACGCCGCGTCGTCGATCGCGGCCGGGAAGGGTTGCTCGGGCGCCAGTCGGTAGTCGATCAGCAGGACCTTCGCCGCCGATGCCGCGGAAATGTCATAGGCGAGCCGGCGGTGGGTGTTGAGCGAGCCGATGGCGTAGCCGCCGCCATGCAGGTAGAGGATGGCCCGCCCGGTGTCGCAGCCCGGCGCCATCACCCATTCGGCGGGAACGCCGCCGGCGTCCACCTTCTCGCATTTGGCATCCGGCGCGCCGCCCAGGAAGACGGCGGTCTTTTCGAACCGAGCGCGCGCCTGCGCCACGTCGTAATCCGGCGGCACCGCGCGTGAGCGCAACAGGGTAACGAGGCCGTCGAGCTGGGTGGCAGTCATGGTGGGCGTTCCTCGTGCTTGTCGTTGGCGCAACCGTCCGACAATGGGCGCGGCACTTCAAGGCAGGATGCAGTCGGTTCGGGTGCCGGGTCCGACCCGTGAAACTGGCCCGGCCGATGAGGCGATGCCCTGGGATGAATCTCCCGCTAGGATGCGCTCCAAGTGAAACACACCGACGTGGAAACCTACGACTACATCGTCGTCGGCGCGGGCTCGGCCGGCGCGGTGGTGGCCAACCGGCTGTCGGCCGACCCGCGCAACCGCGTGCTGTTGCTGGAGGCTGGTCCCGCCGACAATCCCTGGACGCACATCCCGATCGGCTACGCGAAGCTGATCGCCAATCCGGCGGCCAACTGGCTCTACAGCGCCGAGCCGGAGGCGGGGACCAACGGCCGGCGACTGGCGGTGCCGCGCGGCCGTCTGCTGGGTGGCTCGAGTGCCATCAACGGACAGGCCTTCGTGCGCGGCCAGGCGCAGGACTTCGATTCCTGGGCGCAGATGGGCAATCGCGGCTGGAGCTACAGCGACGTGCTGCCCATCTTCAAGAAGATGGAAAGCTACGATGGCGACGGGGACGATGCCTTCCGCGGGCGCGACGGCCCGTTGCGCGTCACCAATCCCGACTGGCGCGATCCGCTGTTCCTGGCGTTGATCGAGGCCGCGGGTCAGGTCGGCATCCGGCACAACCCCGACTACAACGGTGCGCAGCAGGACGGCATCGCCATGAGCCAGGCGACGATCGCCTCGCGTCGGAGGATGAGCACGGCGCGCTGCTACCTCGATCCTGTCCGCAGCCGCCGCAATCTCCGCATCGTGACCGATGCCTTGACCGAGGTGCTGCTGCTCGACGGCAAACGGTGCATCGGCGTCCGCTACTCGGTCGCCGGCGTCACACGCGAAGCCCGTGCCGCGCGCGAGATCGTGGTGAGCGCGGGATCGGTGAACTCACCGCAATTGCTGGAACTGTCGGGCCTCGGCCAGCCGGAGCGGCTGCGCGCGCTCGGCATCGAGGTCCGCCATGCGCTGCCGGGCGTCGGCGAGAACCTGCGCGACCATTTTGCGCCGCGCACACGATGGGCGATCGGCAGGAAGGGGCTCACCTTCAACGACCGCGGCCGCGGCCTCGGTCTGGTCGGACAGGCATTGCGCTACGCCTTCTCCGGGCGAGGGCTGCTCGGCATGGTCGCCGCGCCGATCCGCGCCTTCGTCCGCTCGCGCGAAGGGCTGGAGTCACCCGATCTGCTGCTGGGCTGGGTGCCGATGCTGACCGAGCCGGGGCCAAAGGGACCGCGCATCGCCCGGCAGTCCGGCATGACCTGCTACGCGCACCCGATGCGGCCGGAGAGCAGGGGACACATCCACATCGCGTCGTCCGATCCCAGGAAGCCGCCGGCGATCAACTTCAACTTCCTGTCCTCGCCAGTCGATGCCGAGCTCACCGTGCGCGCCGTCCGCATCGCCTGCTCGGTCATGCACGCGCCCGCGCTCGCCCATATGCAGATCACCGAGATCGCGCCAGGGCCCGACCGCCGCAGCGACGACGAGATTCTCGACTGGGTCAGGAAGGCCGCCGAAACGACCTACCATCCCGTCGGCACCTGCAAGATGGGCTCGGACGCGATGGCCGTCGTCGACGCCCGCCTGCGCGTGCACGGCATTGCGGGTCTGCGTGTCGCCGACGCCTCGACCATGCCGACGCTCACCTCGGGCAACACCAACGCGCCGTCGATCATGATCGGCGAGAAGGCCGCGGCGATGGTGCTGGAGGACGCCGCTTGATGCCGAGCGCGGAGCCCGGGCCTGCCTCGTTTGCGGCGCTGCGCGGGGCCGTGCTCCAGGGCCACGAGCCGCCGCCACTGCAGGCCGTCGCCCGGCTCGCATGGTATCCCTGGGCCGTCGTCGGCACCGTATGCATCGGCGCCTTCATGGGCCAGGTCGACGCCAGCCTGACGCAGATGCTGCTGCCCCGGCTCGAGCGGGATTTCCACGCGCCGCTCAGCACCGTGAGCTGGGTGGCGGTGGCCTATATCCTGACCATGGCGTCGTTCATGCCGATCTTCGGCAGGCTGGCCGACATGATCGGGCGCAAGCTGCTCTATACCGGCGCCTTCCTGCTGTTCGTCATCGGCTCCGGCCTGTGCGGCTTCGCGCCGGACCTGCCCACCCTGATCGCCTTCCGGATCGTGCAGGGCTTCGGCGCGGCCCTGCTCACCGCCAACAGCATCGCCATCGTCGTCCTGGCCGTGGGCCCCGAGCATCGCGGTCGCGTGCTTGGCCTGCAGTCGGCGGCACAGGCGATCGGGCTCGGCGTGGGACCGGCGGTGGGCGGCCTGGTGCTCGATACGCTGGGCTGGCACTGGGCGTTCTGGATCAACGTGCCGTTCGGACTGCTGGGTTTGCTCCTCGGCTGGTTCGTGCTGCCGCAGACCCGGCACCTGCAAAGCGGCGGCCGCTTCGACTGGCATGGTGCGTTCCTGATCGCGCCCGCGCTCACCGCTGTCGTCGCTCTCCTGAACGAGGGCTATGCCTGGGGCGTGACTTCGCCCGCCTTCATATCCTGCAGCGTGGCCGCCGTCGTCCTTCTGGCGCTGTTCGTCCGTGCCGAGCGGCGCGCCGCCACACCGCTGATCGATTTCGCGCTCCTGCGCCAGCGCGCCTTCGTGACGGGCAACCTCGCGAACTTCCTGTCTTACGCCACACTGTTCGGCGTGTTCTTCCTCATTCCCTTCGTGCTCGTTCGCGTCTACCAGGACTCCGAGCTCGTTGCCGGCCTCAGGCTCTCGATCGTGCCGGTGATGCTGGGGCTGCTCGCGCCGGTCGGCGGCGTGCTCTACGACCGCTTCGGCGCGCGTGCCGCGACGGCGGCGGGCATGGCGGTGTGTGTCGCGGGCCTTGTCCTGCTCTACATCTTCCTCGACGGCAAGGCTGCGAATATGCCGCTGATCATGCTGGCGCTGGCGATCTTTGGCACGGGGCAGGGGCTTTTCATCTCGCCCAACAGCAGCGCCATCATGGCGACGGCGCCCGAGGAGCTGACCGGCGAGGCCGGCAGCCTTCTGAACGTCGTGCGTTACCTCGGCATCAGCACGGGCATTGCCGGCGCTTCGACCTTGCTGGTGCTCGGCATCGACGCCGCACCCGGCTCCAACGGCATCACCATGGATGCTTCGTCCGCGACGCTGGTCTTCGCCAGCCGCGCCGTGATCCTGATGCTCGGCATCCTCGGCTTCCTCGCCGGCGCCCTGTCGCTGATGCGAACGGTGCCGCGCAAGGCGCGCGGCGAGCATGCGGTCGAACTATAGGACGCGACGGCGGATTGCTCAGTTGGTCATGATCCACGGTGCGCCCGAGGCGAGCGCGACCTCGCGGACCTTGGCGAGCAGGTTGGGCCCGACGGGAATGCCGGTCTTGAGGCGCTGGTCGGCGGTGCGCCGCTCGGGGTCGCCCGCCACCATCACGGGCCGATCGGGATCGGCGGGCCTGGTGGTGCGCAGCGTGTCGCAGAAGGCGGCTACGTCGGCGCGGAATTCCTTCGGGTCGCGGAAGATGCCGGGATCGAGCGCCAGCATGAAGTGGCCGATGTCCTGCGTGCCCGGCTTCTTGGTGTGCAGGGGGTCGGTGATCATGGTGGCACCCGACAGCGCCGAGGAGAGGATGTTCACCATAGACGACAGGCCGTAGCCCTTGTGGCTGCTGCCTTCCGGCGTGCCGCCGAGCGGCGTCATGTAGCCTCCTTTGCTCACCTCGCGCGGATCGGTGCTGGGCTTGCCTTCGGCGGTGACCAGCCAGCCGAGCGGCGTCGGCAAATTCTCGTTGGCCTTGTTGCGGATTTTGCCCGCGGCGACGGTGGTGGTCGCCATGTCGAGCAGGAACGGCTCGCCCGGCCGGCCCGGCGCGCCGAAGGCGATCGGGTCGGTGCCGAGCCGTGCCTGGGCACCGAAGGTCGGTGCGACCTGGACGCCGCTCGCGGAGGTTGCGACCATGCCTAAAAGGCCGGCCTCGACCGCCATCAGCGCATAGAAGCCGCAGGCGCCGAAATGCGCCGAATTGCGCACCACGGCGACTCCGATGCCCGAGGTCTTTGCCTTGGCAATGGCGAGATCCATGGCGTGCCGGGCGTTGGCGTGGCCCTGGCCGCCCTGGCCGTCGACCAGCGCCGACACCGGTGTTTCCCGCGAAACAACGGGCTCGGCCTTCATGTCGATCTTGCCGCCGCGCCGACGCTCGTCATAGACCGGCACCATGGAGATGCCGTGCGTGTCGATGCCGTGCAGGTCGGCCCAGCTCATGATTTCGGCGGTACTCGCGGCCGCCGGCTGGGCCATGCCCCAGGCGTGCAGGATCAGTTCGAGTTGGCGGCGGTGCGTTTCGTACGAGGCAGGCATCTGATCTTCCACGGGCTGGCTGCGGGACGGCCACGCTAGCACGTGATAGGCTTGCCAAAACGTCGGAGGAGACGTGCCATGAACGCAACCATGAATCTGGCGCAACGCGCCGACGCGCTCGAAGCCAAGATGGCGCAGGAGCTCGACTACATCGTCGTCAAGTCGCGCCTGCATGCCCTGGCCGACGGCGACATGAACCCACCGCCCAACGCCGGCGCCATGATCAAGGCCAATCCGAACCTCCGCGTCCTGATGGGCGACGACCCGCGGCTGCCGGCGATGCCGGAGAAGCCGACGCTGATCGATTTCTTCAAGCTCCGTTTCGGCCCGTCGATGCATCTCCTGCAGAGCGCCCGCCATGCGGTGAAGGGCGGCCTGCCGGAGAAGATGGTGCTCGCCTGCCTGCTGCACGACATCGCCGCGACCGGCTTCATCCGCGGCGATCACGGCTACTGGGGCGCCCAGCTGGTCGAGCCCTATGTCGATGAGGAAGTGACCTGGGCGATCCGTGCCCATCAGGTGCTGCGCTTCTATGCCGACGAATCGGTCGGCTACGAATATCCGCAATCCTACGTCTCGCTGTTCGGCGCCGACTACCGTCCCGATCCCTATGTGGAAGAGGACTACAAGCGCATGCGGAACCACAAGTGGTACATGTCGGGCCGCATGATCACGGTGCACGACATCTACTCGTTCGATCCCAACGTGCATGTCGAGCTGGAAGAGTTCACCGACATCATCGGGCGCAACTTCCGCCAGCCCGAGCAGGGGCTGGGTTTCGACAACAGCCCGGTCGCGCACATGTGGCGAGCGATGATCCGTCCGGCGAAGTACCTGTAGCGTTTTCCGGACCGCCGGCTTCCAGCCGGCCTCATGAATCCGAGCCGACTGGAAGCCGGCGGTCCGCAAGAGACTACGCCGGCCGGAAGTCCTCCGGCCTGAGCTCGATCGGATCGCCGTGCTTCGTGCGGTCGGCGGCGTGGTCCCAGGCGTCGTGATAGCGCGTCAGGAGGCCTGCGTCGGCGATACCCTTCTCCGTGACCAGCCGTTCGAGGGCATTGAGCCAGTGCCAATAGTATGTCGCACCGGTATCGGGATCGCCGGCCGCCTGCGCCCGCTTGATCTCGCCGGCAAGCGTGGTCGCCCATTCCGGCCAGGTGAACAGGCCGCGCTTGTGCAGCGCCAGCGCCATGGCGAAGGCCTGCGCCTCCCAGGGCTCGCAAAACACCGGCCCTTCGGCGTCGCTGGGAATGCCGGAGATAGGGATGGTCGGACGGCCCATCATGCCGGTTCGAGATATGGCTCGAAGGCGTCGATCGAGATGGTAAGCGTCGGATCGGTGTCCGGTCCCCAGATCGCGCGGCCGTCGAACACGACGGTATAGAGCCACTGCGGATCGTCGCCGCGCCCGCTGGCGACTGAATCCGGGTAGGCATGACAGCCGTGGATCAGCTCGACCGTGCCCACCTTGTCGCGCGCATAGCGCGGCAGGCGCGTATGGGTCAGGGGATTGATGTTCACGGTGCGCACGCGGTCGCCAGGCTTGAACCGGGCGGGCCCCTGCTGCTGGCGGAAAAAGGACATGCGCGTCATGCCGGCGTCGACCACGTCCTTCGTGAGCTTGCGCGGCAACTTCTTGCCCGGCCGCAGCGCATGGCCGGCCTTGAGCTCGTCCTCGGTCACGAACCCGCGCTCGAGCAGGTTCTTCTCCATGCCGAGCGCCCAGCGCCAATAGTAGGACGCCGCAAGGTAGGTCCGCGGCGGCAGGGTCTCCTGGGCGTAGCGCCCGTCGTCGATATGCCAGGCGCCCGCATAGCCCATCGCCCGCTGCATGGCGAGCACGCGGCCCTCCCACGTCTCGTGGAACGGCGGCTCGCTCTGCTCGGCTTCGACCTTGCCGAAGCCGTCCATGCCGCCCATGTCGTGCACGCCGTTCATTTGGCGATCTCCGCCGGCGTCAGCGCGAGCCCGGTGCCGATCATCGAATCGCGGGTGACGAGATCGGCCAGCCGCTCCTCGCTCCACTCCTCGGTGCCGGCGGGCCGCATGGGCAGCACCAGGAAGCGCGTCTCGGCCGTCGAATCCCAGACGCGGATCTCGGTCTCCTTGGGCAGAGCGACGCCGAAGTCGGCCAGCACGCCGCGCGGATCCTTGACCGCGCGCGAGCGGTAGGGGGCCGACTTGTACCAGACCGGCGGCAGGCCGAGCATTTCCCACGGATAGCAGGAGCACAGCGTGCACACGATCATGTTGTGGCGTTGCGGCGTGTTCTCGACGGCGACCAGGTGATCGCCGACCGGGCTGACATGGCCCAGCGTGCCGACCGCCGCGGTGGCGTCCTTCAGGAGCGCCTGCTTGAAGGCGGGATCGGTCCAGGCCTTGGCGACGACGCGGGCGCCGTTGCGCGGACCGACCTTGGTTTCGTAGGTCTCGACGATGGCGTCGAGCGCCGCCGGATCGATGTAGCCCTTCTCGGTCAGGATGGTTTCCAGCGCGCGCACACGCAGCTGGGTCTCGGACAGTTCCGAGCCATGCTCGTGGGAGTGATCGTGGTCGGCCATAAGAGGACTCCGGTGAACAGGCCGTCATCGTAGCCGACCGGAGCCCGGCGTCTAGAACACAATCCGCTCGGCTGGAATCAGCCAAGCGGATTGTGCCCGTTGAAACAACGAACACCGCGAAATCGCTCTAGTCGTCGGGCGGCACCTCGGTCGTCAAGCCACGATCGACCAGGCACTTCCACGCTTCTTCCGCATCGTCGGCGAAGCTGAAGAGGTCGAGGTTGGTCGTCGTGATCATGCCAGCCTCGAGCAAGGCATCGAAGTTGATGACGTGCCTCCAGTATCCGCGGTCGAAGCACACGATGGGAATGTGCGGCGCCTTGCCGGTCTGAACCAGGGTGAGGATCTCGAACAGCTCGTCCAGGGTGCCGAATCCGCCGGGAAAGACCACCAAGGCAGCGGCGCGCATCGCGAGATGCATCTTCCGCATGGCAAAGTAGTGGAACTGGAAGGTCAGCTCAGGAGTCGAGTAGGCGTTGGGCTCCTGCTCCGTCGGCAGGCGGATGTTGAAGCCGACCGATGGAGCCCCGGCCTCCGATGCGCCACGGTTGGCCGCCTCCATGATGCCGCCGCCGCCGCCGGTGGCGATCACGTTGCGCCGGCCCGCCCGGCGGCTCTGCAGAGCGCCGCCGCGCTCCGAGGCGATGCGTCCGAAGCGGCGGGCCTGTTCGTACCAGTGCGCTGCGCGCTCGATCTGTCGCGACATCGCCTCCGCGGAGGGCGTCGCCATGGCTTGCCGGGGATCGCCTTCGACGGCCGGCTTGGCGCGGGCGCTGCCGAACACGACGATCGTCGAAATGACCCCCCATTTTCTCAGCAGCTCCTCGGCCTTGGCATATTCGAGCAGGAAGCGGACGCCTCGTGTCGAATCACCCAGGATGAAGTCCTCATCCAGCGCAGCCAGGCGATAGGAGGCGCTTTGCCTTTGAAGATCGTTGTCTGTCATGGCGGCAGTCTAGGGGGTGATGAGCGACTTCGCGAACGAGGCGCGATATGGTGGCGGGCCGAAACGAACTGACCGGGGAAGCGCATGTCTTTGACTGGTGATCTGGTTCCGGGCCCTGCTGCAGGCGGCATCGTGTTCACGGGCTGCGAGATGCAGAGCGCGGCCGCCGCAGGCCCGCCTGCACATGGTCATGATCATGCCCATCCTCGCCGGCGCGAGGTCGTGGTCAACGGCAAGCGGGTCAAGACCATCGACGTGCACGCCCATTGCTGCGTGCCCAAGGCGATGGCGCTGGTCAAGCATCCACTCGAAGCGCCCGGCCTTCTGATGGACGACACCAGCGCGCGCATCGCCGCGATGGACGCGCAGGGCATCGACGTCGAGGCGCTCAGCATCAATCCCTACTGGTACAGGGCCGAGCGCGATGTCGCCGCCGAGCTGATCCGGATCCAGAACGAGACGCTGGTCGAGTTCTGCGCCGCCAACCCCGACCGCTTCGTCGCTTTCGCGACGGCGGCGCTGCAGCATCCCGAGCTTGCCGCCGAGCAGGTCGAGCATGCTGTCAAGAAGCTCGGCTTCCGCGGCGTCGGCGTGGGGGGCAGCGTCGCGGGCGAGGAGCTGGCCAATCCCCGGTTCCATCCGTTTTGGGCCAAGTGCGAGGAGCTGGGCGTCCTGGTCTTCATGCATCCGCTGGGCACGCGTGAGCTCGAGCCGAGCGGCCGCCTCGACGGCAGCGGTCTTCTCACCAACACCATCGGCAATCCGCTGGAGACCACGATCGCGCTGTCGCACCTGATCTTCGAGGGGACGCTCGATCGCTTCCCCGGGCTGAAGATCTGCGCTGCCCACGGCGGCGGCTTCCTGCCGTCCTACGCCAATCGCTCGGACGCGGTGATCCGCACCTTCCCCAACCGCGTCGGCCCGCTGCCCAAGAAGAAGCCGACTGCCTATCTCAAGGACGGTCAGCTCTTCGTCGACACCATCGTGTTCACGCCGGAGGCGCTGCGCCACCTGATCGCCGAGACCGGTCCCGGCCAGATCATGATCGGCACCGACTATCCGTTCCCGTGGACGAGCACCGAGGTCGACCTTGTGTTGAGCACGCCGGGGCTGAGCGACGAGCAGCGCATCGCCATTCTGGGCGGAACGGCGGCGCAGCTGCTCGGTATCAAACCTTGAGCTCTTGCCGGACCGCGGGCGTCCAGGCCCGCTCATGTTCTTCCGGACCGCGCGCGTCCCGCGCGCTCATGAGGCGCGCGAGACGCGCGCGGTCCGCAAGACGAAGACTATGAGCGGGCCTGGACGCCCGCCGTCCGGCAAGAGTCAGTGCAGGCCGTAGAACCCCATGGCCCCGCCAGCCATGATGTTGCGCTGAGCCTCGGGCGACAGGCCCTTCATCCGCTCCTTCAGCATCTCCGGAGCGCCCGGGAAGAAGCCGTCGCGATGGGGATAGTCGGTCGCCCATAGGATCTTGTGCGGGCCGATATACTCGGCCAGCGCGCCGATCGAGCCCTCGACCGGCTCGAAGGAGATCCAGCAGTTGCGCTGGAACAGCTCGCTCGGGCGCATCTTCAGGCCGGAATCGTTGAACCCCTTGTCGTCGAAATGACGGTCCATGCGGTCGAGCCAGGGCGCGATCCAGCCGCCGCCCGATTCGAGGAAAGCGACGCGCAGCTTGGGATGCCGTTCGCACACGCCACCCCAGATCATGCTCATGGCCGCCAGCATCATCTCCATGGTGTGCGAGATGATGTGCTGCGCGCCGCGGCCGTCGAAGCGGTCGATGCCGACCGTCGGCATGCCGCTGTTGCCGCCTTCGTGCAGGCCGATGCTGAAATCGAGCGCCTCGGCCTCGTGCCAGAACGGCTCGTAGTCCGGCGAGTGCAGCTTGCGGTCGTTGTAGGGGTTGGGCCGCAGGAAGCCGCCGCGGAATCCGAGCTCCTTGCGCGCGAACCGCATCTCCTGGATCGCCGCGTCGATCGACTGCATGGGCAGCATGGCGATGCCGAACAGGCGGTCGGGATAGGGCTTGCAGTAGTCGGCGAGCCAGCGGTTGTAGGCGCGGCACATCGCGGCGGCGAAGGCGGGGTCGCTGACCGCGCCGGCGAACAGGCCGAGGCTGGGATAGAGGAAGGCGGCGTCGATGCCGTCGAGATCCATGTCGGGGATGCGCGCGTGCGGATCGAAGCCGCCCTTGCGTCCGTCCTTGTAATCCATCGCGTCGGCCGCGACGACGCCCTGGCGCGCACCCACGCCGCCGATGCCGCCGAACCCCGCGCGGCTGCCGAGGATCTTGTCCTCGAGCAGCAGGCGCTCCTTGCCGTCCTTGTCCTTGACCAGCTTCGGCGCGCGCTCGCGGTACTGCGGATCCATGTAGTCGTCCCACAGCGTGAACGGCTCGAGCACATGCCCATCGGCATCGATGACGTCGTACTTGCGGTTCATGTTTCCTCCATCCGGCTTGCCTGCCGGTTTGGTGGAAAAGATCATAGTGATTCCCTCCCGCCGGAACAGGCTCTAGGCTGCCGCCAACTCAAACGGGAGAAACGCATGGACCTGAAAGGGACAGTCGCCGTGGTCACCGGCGGCAATGGCGGGCTTGGCCAGCGTATCTGCCATGCGCTGGCTGCACAGGGGTGCCACATCGCCGTCGTCTACGCCCAGAGCAAGGACCAGGCGGACGGCGTCGCGCGCGATCTCGAGAAGCACCAGGTCGGCGCGGTCACCTTCGCCTGCGACGTCACGTCACCAAGCGCGACCAGGTGCAGCGCATGGTCGACGGCGTGGTGAAGCGCTTCGGCCGGCTCGACATCCTGGTCAACGATGCCGCCTACAACAAGTCGATCCCGTTCAAGGATCTCGACAACCTCACCTACGAGGAGTGGACCAAGATCATCGACATCAACCTGACCGGGCCGATGCTGGTCACCAAGGCCGTTGCCCCTGTGATGAAGCGGCAGGGCAGCGGGCGCATCGTCAATATCTCCTCAGTCGCGGGGCTGGGACCGACCGGCTCGTCGATTGCCTATGCGGTTTCAAAGGCGGGCCTGATCCATCTCACCAAATGCATGGCCGTGGCGCTCGCGCCCGAGGTGCTGGTGAACTGCGTGGCGCCGGGCCTGCTCGAAGGCACGCGCGCGACGGCGAACCTCAGGCCCGAGCAGGTCGAGACCGGCCGCAAGGCGTCGCTGCTGGGCAAGGCCGCCGACAAGGACGACTGCGCCGATCAAGTCGTCACGATGTGCCGCACCAACACCATGACCGGCCAGACGCTGGTGATCGACTCCGGACGCACGTTCCATTGAATCTTACTGGACCGCGGGCCTCCAGGCCCGCTCATGCTCTTCCGGACCGCGAGCCTCCGGCTCGCTCATGATTCATGAGCGCGCGAGACGCGCGCGGTCCGGGAGAAAAGATATGAGCGGGCCTGGAGGCCCGCGGTCCGGCAAGAAATCAGGGGAACATCGGCTCGTTGAAGGCCCAGCGGTTCTGCTGCTCGCTGAAGACCACCGGGAACAGTTCGCGGAACAGGCGCTCGATGCGCGGATCGGTCGGGCCGGTGGCGTCGGTCCACGCCGTGGTCTGCGACATTGTCCGGTCGTTCCGGCAATAGATGGCATAGACGTAGAAGCGGCCCGGCGTGCCGGGGCGGAAGCGCGGCGGCTCGCCGGCGCAGACGGGATCGCTGTTGAGGTTGAGCGCCGGGTCGAACACCAGCACTAGCCGGTAGTCGGGACGCGGTGGCGGCGAGGGCCTGTCGTAGGTGAAGGTGAGCGCCGGCCGCGGCTTGGCCCTCTGCATGGCGGGCAGCAGGTCGCGCGCCACGATCGCCGGATCGATGCCGGGAAACGGATTGCCGGCCAGCACGACCTGGAAGGGCTTGCCATCGGTCGCGGCGAAGAACTCGCGGTAGTCGTACTGCGGCGCGTAGTAGGTGCCACCGATGACGGCAGCGAACCCGGCCACTGGCGCGGCGATCAGCGCGAGCAGGATGGTGGCGAAACGGACGGGACGCATGAGGACCTCCAGCGCCGGCTGACTTGGGGGCCGTACATGATCCGAACAAATCAAGTCTTCGCGATGGTCACGACAAGCGATCAGAGCCTCAATTCCGGCACTTTCATCCAGCGCTGCTCGGCAACGCTGCGATAGGCGAGGTCGGCGAGCTGCACGGCCTTGGCGCCCTCGACCAGCGTCGGCAGGTAAGGCGCATCTTCTCCGACGTGCCGCAGGAACGCTTCCCAGCACTTGCGAAAGGCATTCTTGTTGTCGCCCGCATCCGGCACTTCTTTCCAATGCACCATCAGGTCGACACCGCCGGGCCGGGCGGCCTTGATGAAGGCCTCCGGCGTCGGCCGCTGACTGGGTGAAACAGCGGAAGCGTCCCGCCACTGCCGAGCCCTGCGTGCCGTCGATCTGCACCACCATGGTGTCGTCGCGACGCGGCCGCGTTGCCCAGCTGTTGGTGATCACGCCGATCGCGCCGCCGTGCACCTTCACCAGCGCATAGTTGGTGTCTTCGACATCGACCTTGTATCGCTGCCCGCCTTCGTCGACGCGCTCGGGGATCGCCGTGGTCATGACCGCGCAGACATCGGTGATCGGCGACGCCAGGCGATCGATCATGTAGCGCCAGTGCGCCATCATATCGAGCGCCAGGCCGCCGCCTTCGGCCTTCTTGTAGTTCCAGCTCGGCCGCTGGCATTCCTGCTCGCTGCCGTCGAAGATCCATGAGCCAGCGTCGATCTTCACCGACAGGATGCGGCCGAAGAAATCGGACTTGGCTACGGCCAAGAGCTTGGCGAAGCCGGGCAGGAACAGCTTGTCCTGGATGACGCCATGCTTGAGGCCGGCGCGGTCGGCGAGACGTGCCAGCTCCATTGCTTCGTCGACCGTGGGCGCCGTGGGTTTCTCGATGAAGATGTGGTTGCCGGCGGTGATCGCCTGCCGCACGCGCCTGGGTCGGTCGCCGGTGGCGGCGCAATCCATGAAGATGCGGTCAGGGCCGGCGAACGCCTCCTCGAGCTTCGTCGTCCAGCGCTGGCCGCCGTGCTCCGCCGCAAGCTTGGCAATCCGCGTGGCGTCGCGGCCGACCAGCATCAGCTCGGGGATCAGCCGGTCGCCGTTGGCGAGCGGAAGTCCGCCCTCCGCCGCGATGGCCAGGAGATTGGCCACGTGCTGGGTCGTGCCCATGCGGCCCGTGGCGCCGTTGATGATGACGCCGATCCGACGCTCGCCCATGTCAGTCCGCTCCAGGCTCGTGTTGCCTACTTCGGCGCGACTTCCTTGAAGCGCCGCAAGGTCTCGATCTGCCGATCGAGCTCCGGCATACGATACATCGGATAGAGCATCACGATCTGCGCACCGAGGCGCTGCCAGCCATGCGCGGCCGCGGCCCAAAGCTGCGGGTCAGCCTCGTCCATGCGCAGCCATCCCTCAAGCCCGAACTTGGCCGAATCGCGTCCGAACGTCTTCAGATGCTCGCGCAGGGTCGCGAGCTTCGGCTCGGCGGCCTCGGGCGACAGGATCGGCATCCAGCCGTCGCCGATGCGGGCGGCGCGCTTGACCACGGCATCGGACGATCCGCCGAACCAGATTGGAATCGGCCGCTGGACGGGCACCGGCAGCATGGTGACGTCGACCAGCGTGTGGAACTTCCCCTTGAAGGTGACGAGGTCCTCGGTCCACAGGCGCCGCATCACCTCGATCTGCTCGGCCTGCCGCGCGCCGCGTGTCTTCCACTCCATGCCGAGCGCTTCGTACTCGACGTGGTTCCAGCCGACGCCGACGCCCAGGCGCAGCCGTCCGCCGCTCAGGATATCGACCTCGGCTGCCTGCTTGGCGACGACGCCGGTTTGGCGCTGCGGCAGGATGAGCACGCCGCTGCACAGCTTGATGTTCCTGGTGACAGCTGCGATGAAGGCCATCGTCGTGAAGGTCTCGTGGAAGGGATCGTGCTCGCTGTAGGTCGGCTTCCAGTCGCCGCGCGGCGCTGCGCCGAAGACGTGATCGGCCACCTCGATGCAGTCGTAGCCGAGGGCCTCCGCCGCCTGCGCCCAATCGCGAATCTTCGCGGGGTCACGGCCTATGTCACGCGTCGGGAAGAGGGCGCTCAGCAACATCGATGGCTCCTGTGCCGGGGGACTCGGGGTATCAGCAGCTTACTATGAGCCCTCGGCAAGCGCTGCCGCAGCATTGCGCGCGCGGGCGACGCTTTCGCGTGCCATCTCCGCACACAGGCCGGTATAGGCCGTCGGGTCCAGGAGCTTGTCGATCGCCTTGCGGTCCATGTGCTCGGTCAGGCGCCTGTCGGCCGCCAACAGGTCGGAGAACGACTTGCCTTCGACGAATGCCGCCTGTGCGGCGTCATACACGACGTCGTGCGCATGCTGTCGGCCGATCGCGGCGCCGAGGTCCAGCATCACGGCTTCGGCCATGATCAGCCCGCCGCCGAGATCGAGGTTCTGGCGCATGCGCCTGGGATCGACGCTGAGGCCGCGCATGATCTCACCCAGGCGAGCCAGCATGTCGCCCGTGGCGGTGCAGGCGCGCGCCTCGGCGCTGTCCATCATCAGGCTAGTGGTGCGGTCGGCCTCGTGCTCGGTGGTCATGGCTTCGAGCGCCAGCGGCACGAGGCTGCGCACCTCGGCGGCAGCAGCAATGACGTCCTGGCAGAGCTTGGGGTTGCGCTTCTGCGGCATGGTCGAGCTGCCGACGGTGCCGGGCGGCACCGCCTCCTCGACCTCGCCGAACTCGGTCTTCATCAAGGTGTAGACCTCGCGCCCGATCTTGCCGCAGGTCGCCGCCAACAGGCCGAGGATGCAGATGTTCTCCGCCAGGTGATCGCCCAGCGCGCGCGACGGCACGGTCATCGAGCCGAAGCCGAGCTGGCGGCCGATGCCCGCCTGCACCGGCGGACCCTGTTTGCCGAGCGAAGCGAAGGTGCCGGCGCCGCCGCCCAGCATGGCGACGAACAGGCGAGGGGCCGCCTGGTGCAGCCGCTCGACATGGCGCAACAGCTCGTCGATCCATACCGCGACCTTGTAACCGAAGGTCGCCGGCACCGCGTGCTGGCCGTGCGTGCGGCCGGCCATCGGCATGTCGGCGGTGCGTTCGGCGAGATCGGCCATGGCGGCCAGGATTTCGCCGATCTGGCGCAGGATGATCGCGTGCGCCTGTCGCAGCACCAGAAGGTCACCGGTCTGCGTGATGTTCTGCGTGGTCGCGCCCCAATGCACCCAGCCGCCATGCGGCTCGCCGACGACGCGACCGAGCTCCCAGACCAGCGGCACCAGCGTATGGCCGGTGCGGGCGAAGCCTTCATCGATGCGCTTGCGGTCCATCAGCTCGAGCTTCGCATTCGCAGCAATGGCTGTCGCGGCCTCAGCGGGGATGATGCCGAGCTCGGCCTGGGCATGGGCAAGGGCAGCCTCGACGTCGAGCCAGGCCTGCCAGCGGTTCTCCAACCGATAGAGCGCGCGCATGCCAGGGTCGGAGACGCGGGTTGCGGTCGGAAGAGTATCGCTGGCGGTGGTCATCCCTGATCTCCTCGGTCGCCCAGAATGCGCTGCAATAGGCCGATGGACCAACGCTGTTCCTCCTGAGGCGGTATGCCTTTATATAGATTCTCATTGCAGCGGATGAGCTCTCCTCATGACGACGCTCGAAGATGTCGAGAAGGCTATCGCCGATTTGCCGCGCGAGCAGCTGAAGAAGTTTCGCACTTGGTTCGAGCAGTTCGAAGCGGCGCACTTCGATCAGGCGATCGAACGGGATACCAAGACCGGGAAGCTTGATCGGCTCGCCGAAGAAGCATTTGCCGACTTTCGAGCTGGGCGAACTCGGGAACTGTGAGGCATTTTGCCAGTCCGTCGTTCTGGCAGGCGTACACCAAGTTTTCACCAGACATTCGTGCGCTCGCTGATAAGAACTATGCCTTGCTGAAGGACAATCCGCGGCACCCATCCTTGCAATTGAAGGATCGGCTCGCACACGGACTATGACGCTATGATTTGACGAGCCGGCCATGCGATCCTGGGACGGCCAGGTGGCAAAGCCGGTTGCATCCTTCCTCGTATCTGCCCTACCGTAGGTGCGACTTCACCTGAAGAGATCGGCCCCCTCACACATGCCTCCGAAAACGAGCTTGCCCGCGTCGCCGGGTTTCGACGCGCTCAAGTGGCGCTGCATTGGTCCCTCGCGTGGCGGTCGCGTCGTCGCCGTCTCAGGCGATCCCGTCAACAAGATGGTCTTCTATTTCGGCGCCTGCGCCGGCGGCGTCTGGAAGACCGAGGATGGCGGCGTGTTCTGGCGTTGCGTCTCGGACGGCTTCATGGGCACCTCGGCCGTCGGCTCCATTGCCGTGGCACCCTCCGATCGCAACGTCATCTACGCTGGCACCGGCGAGACCGCGATCCGCCTCGACGTCTCCTACGGCGACGGCATCTACAAGTCGACCGATGCCGGCCGCAGCTGGAAGCATGTCGGCCTGAGGAACAGCAAGTTCGTCGGCCGCCTTTGCATCCATCCGCAGAATCCCGATCTCGTCTATGCCGCCGTGCTGGGCGACATCTTCGGGCCCAACACCGAGCGCGGCGTCTACCGCTCCAAGGATGGCGGCGCGAGCTGGGAGAGGATCCTGCATCGCAACGACGTCGCGGGCGCGATCGACCTCACCATGGATCCCAACAACCCGCGCCTGCTGTTCGCCTCGATCTGGGAGGCGCGGCGCAACTTCTGGAACGTTTCCAGCGGCGGTCCGGGCAGCGGCCTGTTCCGCAGCACCGACGGCGGCGACACCTGGGAGGAGATCTCGACCAAGCCCGGCCTGCCCACGGGCATGCTGGGCAAGATCGGCGTCTCGATCTCACCCGCGCGTTCGGGCCGCGTCTGGGCGCTGGTCGAGGCTGAAGGCGACAAGACCGGCCTGTACCGCTCCGATGACTTCGGCATGCGCTGGACCATGGTGTCGCCCACCCGCGACCTGATGCATCGGCCCTGGTACTACACCCACGTTTTCGCCGATCCGGGCCATGGCGACACGGTCTACGTCACCAACCTGCAGATGTGGAAGTCGACCGACGGCGGCACGACCTTCAGCGAGGTCACGACGCGGCATGGCGACAACCATGACCTCTGGATTGATCCCAAGGATCCGACGCGGATGATCGAGGGCAACGACGGCGGCGCCAATATCTCGTTCAACGGCGGCGCCACCTGGTCGACGATCTACAACCAGAAGACCGCGCAGTTCTACCGCATCGACGTTGACAACCAGTATCCCTACCGCATCTACGGCACGCAGCAGGACAACACCTCGATCTCGGTGCCCAGTGCATCGGAGTGGGGCGTCATCACGCTGGCCGACTGCTCCTATCCCGGCACTGGCGAATCGGGCTTCATCGCCGTCGATCCGCGCGACCACAATATTGTCTATGTCGGCGCCATCGGCTCGAGCCCGGGCGGCGCCGGCGCGCTGCAGCGCTACGATCACCGCACGCGCCAGATCCAGCTCGTCAATGTCTGGCCGGAAGAGTCGACGGGCATCGCACCCGAGGACCTGAAGTACCGCTTTGCCTGGACCTTTCCCATCGTGTTCTCGCCGCACGACGCCGGCACGCTCTACGCCGGCGGCAACTGCGTGTTCCGCACGCGCGACGAGGGCATGAGCTGGGAGCGCATCTCGCCCGACCTCAGCCTGAACGACCGCAAGCGGCAAGGCGCGTCGGGCGGACCGATCACCCGCGAAAGCGCCGGCGCAGAGGTCCATGCGACCTGCGCCTGCGTCGTCGAATCGCCGCATCGCCGCGACGAGATCTGGGCCTCGACCGACGACGGCCTGGTCCACGTCACGCGCGACGGCGGCAAGAGCTGGAAGGACGTCACGCCGAAGGGCCTGCCCGAGCTCGCCTATGTCGGCTGCGTGGAAGTCTCGGCGCACGATGCCGACACGATCTATGTGGCGGCGACGCGCTACAAGCTTGCCGACTACCGGCCGCACCTGTTCAAGAGCACCGACGGCGGACGGAGCTGGAAATCGATCAACGGCAACCTGCCGAAGGACGAGATCAGCCGCGTCGTGCGCGCCGATCCCGTCGCCAAGGGCCTGCTCTATGTCGGCACCGAGACCGGCATCCACTTCAGCCTCGACGACGGGGCGACTTGGACGCGCATGGGCAGCCTGCCCAACGTGCCGGTCTACGACATGAAGCTCAAGGACAGCGATCTGGTGGCGGCGACGCACGGACGCTCGTTCTGGATCCTCGACGACGTGACGGCGCTGCGCGGCCTCGCGGACGGCCGCAACGGCACGCGCTTGTTCGCGCCACGAACGGCGATCCGCACCAAGCTGCATTGGAGTGCCGGCGCCAACGTGCGCACCGGCGTCGCCTACGGTCCCGCCTTCGGCATCGACGGCAGCACGGTGATGGTCGAGCGGGCCGACGGCACACGCTATCGCGAGCATCTCGACGTCGGCGAGAACCCGCCCAACGGCGCCATCGTCTACTACTGGCTGTCGGAAAAGGATACCGGACCGGTAACGCTCACCTTCCGCGATGCGAGCGGGCGCAAGATCGTCGACTGCACGAGCAGCGACACGTCGCTGTCGCCGGCGCGGCGACCGGATGCCAAGCCTGGGCTCAACCGCTTCGTCTGGGACATGAAGTATCCCGGGCCGATCAGGCTCGACTATGGCCTGGCACCGCCGCGGCCCAAGCCATTGGCGCCCGATCCCGAAAATCCGCCTGGACCGACGGTGGTACCCGGCACCTACGGCGTGGAGCTGACCGTGGGCGAGGAGGGCAACAGCAAGAGTCATTCGGCCAAATTCACTGTGGTCAAGGACCCGCGGCTGTCCACCACGGCAGCCGAGTACGCCGCGCAGTTCGCCTTGCACAAGGACCTGATCGCGTCGGTGTCCAAGCTGAAGCAGGCGGTCAATCGCCTGCGCAAGATGAAGCGCCAGCTCGAGGAGGCGACCGGCCATCTCGGCAAGGGCGAGCGCGCGCTCAAGAACCGCGCCGCGGCGATCGTCCGCAAGCTCTCGGCCATCGAGGGCGTGATGGTCGACCCGCATCGCAAGTCGGTGCGCGACGTGCTGCGCAACCCGGCGGGCCTCAACGACACGCTGATCGACATGGTCGCCATGGCGACCACCGCCGACCGGCTGCCGACCACGCAAACGAGGGAGGTGTCGCGCGAGGTCATGGCCAAGGTCGACAGCGAGGTCGCGAAGTTCGAGGCGCTGGTGAAGGCCGACATCGCCCAGCTCAACGCGGCACTCGCCAAGGCCAAGGTGAAGCACGTGACGGCGAAGTAGCGTCATGCCTTTTCCGGACCGCGCGCGTCCCGCGCGCTCATGATCATGAGGCGCGCGGGACGCGCGCGGTCCGGAAGAGTATGACGTCTCCCGGCGTTGACGCCGTTCTCTGTCGCGCGCAGGCTCCGTCCCACAGAACGGGAGAACGCGCCATGGCTGGTGATGTCGACGCCCTGACACAACGCGCCGCTCACAGCACCGATTCGCCCGTCGTCGACACTGCCTCCGGTCGCGTCAAAGGCATCACGTCGGACGGCGTGCACGTCTTCAAGGGCATCCCCTACGGTGCTTCGACGGCCGGCGCCAACCGCTTCATGCCGCCGCGCAAGCCCGAGCCGTGGGCCGGGGTGCGCGAAGCGACCGCCTACGCCGGCCGCTCGCCGCAGGCCGCGGCTCCGCCGCAGCGCCCGGAACTGGCGACGGTCTGGGGCCCCGTCGACACCGTGACGGTCGGGGAAGACTGCCTGACGCTGCATGTCTGGACGCCCGGCCTCGACAACGCCAAGCGGCCGGTGATGGTCTGGCTGCATGGCGGCGCCTTCTCCTGGGGCTCCGCCAACTCGCCGCGCCACGACGGCAGCCGCCTCGCGCGGCGCAACGACGTCGTCGTCGTGGCCGTCAACCACCGCCTCAACGTCTTCGGTCATCTCGACCTGTCGCAGATCGGTGGCGAGCGCTTTGCGCAATCCGGCAATGCCGGCGTTCTCGACCTGGTCGCCGCGCTGGAATGGGTGCGCCAGCACGCCGGGCGCTTCGGCGGCGATCCGGGCAACGTCACGATCTTCGGCCAGTCCGGCGGCGGCGGGAAGGTGAGCGCGCTGATGGCCATGCCGCGCGCCAAAGGTCTGTTCCACAAGGCGATCATCCAGAGCGGCGCCAGCGTGCGCTTTGCCGAGCGCGACCGTACGACGCGGCTGGCCGATGCCGTGCTGAAGCATCTCGGTCTGCGCCGCGATCAGCTCGAGGCGCTGCAGGCGTTGCCGCTCGAGCGCCTGCAGGAGGCGGTGGCGCCGGCACAGGCGACGCTGCCGCGTCCGCACCAACCGTTGCTCGACCGCTACAATTTCGGGCCGGTGATCGACGGCAACCTGCTGCCCAACCAGCCCTTCGATCCCGCGGCGCCCGCAGTGTCGGATGATGTGCCGCTGATGATCGGTGACACCAAGGACGAGTCCGCGATCTTCCTGGCGCCCGATGACGCAGTATGGAACCGCACGATCAGCGAGGACGAGTTGCGCAGACGTGTCGCCGCCGTGGCCCGCGATGCGGCCGACAGCCTGCTGGCCTACTACAAGCAGCGCGATCCGGCCGCGAGTCCGGCCGACCGGCTGATCACGGCTCTCACGGCCTCGAACTTCGCCGTGCGTTCGGTGCTGCTGGCGGAACGCAAGGCGGCACGGGGCAGGGCGCCGGTCTGGAAGTACAGTTTCGATTGGGAGACGCCGGCCTTCGGCGGACGACTCAAGGCATCTCACTCCGTCGAGGTGCCGTTCGTGTTCGATACGCTGGGCGTGATCGGCGAGGCACACCACAAGCCGCAGGCCCAGGCGCTGGCCGACCGCGTATCACGAACGTGGGCCACATTCGCGCGCAACGGCGACCCCGCCAACGAGGCGATCCCGACGTGGCCGGCCTATGCAGCCGCGCGGAGGGCAACGATGCTTCTCGATGACGACTGTGACGTCGTCGACGACCCGGATGGCGAGGTGCGGCCGCTCTGGGGTAAGATCGCGACCGGCTGACACCGTGGACCTGACGGAGGTCGATATGGCGCTGCGCAAGTTCATCATCGAGCGTGACATCCCCGCAGTCGGCAGTCTGGAGCGCGAGCAGCTCCGCGGCGCGGCCGCGCAATCCAACGGCGTCCTGCGCCAGCTCGGCCCGGACATCCAGTGGGTCGAGAGTTTCGTCGCGGCCGACAAGACCTTCTGCGTCTACCTTGCGAAGGACGAGGAGATCATCAGGGAGCACGCCAAGCAGAGCGGCTTCCCGGCGACCAAGATCACCGAGGTCCGCAAGATGATCGATCCGACGACCGAGCACGCATAAGTCAGGTGTCATCCCGGCCCTGATATCGGCAGCCCGGATCACCTTCGCCCACTTCGCTAGACGAGTCCCGCCACCGGCACCGAAGGCCGCCGGTCGGTGTGCGCCTCGAGCAGTCGGCGGGCGTCGGCGTCGCGGCCGGCCTTGAGATAGGCCGCGAGCAAGGTGTTCTCGATCAGGTCGCGTTGTGCGCGGCTGCCGCCGATGCGCACGGTCTCGGCCAGCGCCGGCTCAAGAACGGCGATGGCCTTCGCCCAGTCGCCATCGCTGTAGGCGGCAAGGCCGTTGGCCAGCCGCGGCACCACATCGCCAGCGGGCGAGCGGCCCGACGCGGCGCGCTGCTCGAGCTCGGCCACGTAGCTCGCGATGCCGTCGCGATCGCCGGCGGCGACGGAGGCGAGCGCGCGATGCACGTCGACGAAGGCGATGCCGGGCTTGGGAAAGGATTTCTGCCCGTAGGCGTGGACTTCGTTCCACAGCGACGGCTTGCGGCCGTAACCGGCCAGCTCGGCGCGCCACAGGAAGGCGGCTGCGTCGGTGGCGACGTTCAGCGCCGGGCCCCAGGCGCCGCCGGGATGGACCTGCGCCTGGTAGACCTGCCAGGCGCGCTCGACGTCGCCCAGCATCAGGGCGAACAGCGCAACGTGCCAGGAGATGTGGCAGTGCATCAGCCCTTCGCGCGGATAGGTCGGCAGCCAGGCATCGAGATAGTCGAGGGCCGCGCGATCCTCGCCCTGCTCGTACAGGACATGCACCTTGATGTGGGCGCCGTGGGCGTTCTTGGGGTTCGTGGCCATGCTGCGCTCGATCAGCTCGAGCGCCTCGTCGAGCCGGCCATGCTCCTCCAGCGCGAAGGCGTAGACGCCCTGGAACCACCAGTCGTCGGCGAGATGGGGCTTCAGCGCTTCGAGGAACTCGACCTGCTCGGGCTCGCGGCCCTGGCGGCCGCTGAAGCCGATGAGGCCGAACACGCCGGTGGCAGGGGCGGCGACCATGGCGTCGCGCGGATGCTGGGCGAGATGGGCGCGCGTGGCGGCCAGCGCCTCGACCGGCTTGCCCTCGATCGCAAGACAGAGCGCGTCGACGTGTCTTTGCTCGCGCGGTATCACGTTCGGTGCGAGCTCGCGGGCGCGCGCCGCCGACTGCCGGGCGCCGGCGACGTCGGCCATCAGAAAGCGGGCACGGGCGAGAGCGGCGTGGGCCAGGGCGAAATCAGGGTCGGCCTCGACCGCGTGCCCAAGATGTGCCTGGTCGCCATGCGCGGCCGACAGCACGCAGTCGACGCCGACGACATAGGCGTCGCGTGCCACAGTGGACGAGGTGCTGAGCGGGAGCCCGTATCGATCGAGAAGCATAACGCCGTTTCCCCTGACTGAATGTCGATGTTATTGCTCTGATCTTCTTGGGGCAGGAGGTCTCGTGTCCAGTGAATTGAAGGGGAAGGTCGCGCTCGTCACGGGCGCCAGCCGCGGCCTGGGCGAAGGTGCGGCGCGGGCGCTTGGCGAAGCCGGTGCAGCGGTGATGCTGGTGGCGCGCGATGGCGCGCTGGTCGCGGACGTGGCGCGCGACATCGCGGCCAAGGGCGGCCGCGCCGAAGCCATTGCATGCGACGTGTCGGACTACGCCGCCGTCGAGAAGGTCGTCGCCGCGACCAAGGCGCGGCTGGGCGGGCTCGATATCCTGATCAACAACGCCGGCGTGATCGAGCCCATTTCCGAGATTGCGACCTCCGATCCCAAGGCCTGGGCCAACAACATCACCATCAACCTCATAGGCGCCTACAATGTCGTGCGCGCGGTGCTGCCGGACATGCTGGCCAAGGGCGGCGGCACGATCGTCAACGTCTCGTCGGGTGCGGCCTACCGGCCGCTGGAAGGATGGGGCGCCTACTGCTCGAGCAAGGCCGGGCTTGCCATGCTGACCCGGGCGATCGAGCTCGAGACCAAAGGCAAGGGCATCCGCGTTTTCGGCTTCTCGCCGGGCACCATCGACACCGAGATGCAGGTCAAGATCCGCGCCTCGGGCATGAACATGATCAGCCAGATCCCGCGCGCCAACCTCTCGCCTGTCGAGCACGCGGCGCGCGGCCTGGTCCATCTCTGCACCAAGGCGAGCGACGAGCTGATCGGCCAGGATGCCTCGATGCGAGACGACGCCTTCCGCAGCCGTATCGGGTTGGCCTCATAGGGCTTGCAGGCTACCTTATGGCCACAATGAAGGAGGCCGCGATGGCTGACACGGCAGGTGAACTGGAAAGACCGCAATTGCAGCCCGTCACGCAGAACTGGATCGATCAGCGCGTCATCGATCTCTATGACGAGTACTGCCACGGCCGCATCGACCGGCGCGCCTTCCTGACGCACGCCGCGGTGGTCACCGTCGGCGGCCTTGCGATGGCCCAGGCGCTGCTGCCGCAATATGCGCGGGCGCAGACCATCTCCTTCACCGACTCCCGCATCAAGGCGCGCTACGTCACCTATCCGTCGCCGGGCGGCAGCTCGGGCCAGATGCGCGGCTATCTGGTGCAGCCGAGCGGCAACGGGCCGTTCCCCACCGTCCTGGTGATCCACGAGAATCGCGGCCTCAATCCCTATATCGAGGACGTGGCACGCCGCGCCGCCGTCGCGGGCTTCCTGGCGCTGGCGCCGGATGGCCTGTTCCCGGTCGGCGGCTATCCCGGCAACGACGATGACGGCCGCACGCTGCAGGCCAAGCTCGACCAGGCCAAGCTGCGCACCGACATGGTGAACAGCGCGCGCTACCTGAAGGCGCACGGGCTCGGCAACGGCAAGCTCGGCGCCACCGGCTTCTGCTGGGGCGGCGGCACCACGAACTTCCTGGCAACGACCCTGGGCGCCGATCTGCAGGCGGCGGTGCCGTACTACGGCGCGGCGGCGGACACCGCATCGGTGCCCTCGATCAAGTCGCCGCTGCTGATCCAGTACGCCGAGAACGACGAGCGCATCAACGCCATGTGGCCGGCCTACGAGGCGGCGCTGAAGGCCGCGAAGGTGCCCTACGAGATGTACATCTATCCGGGCACCCAGCACGGCTTCCACAACAACTCGACGCCGCGCTACCAGGAGGCAGCGGCCAAGCTTTCGTGGGAGCGCACCATCGCCTTCTTCAAGAAGAATGTCGCGTGACGCTGATCGGGCTGCTGACGTGAGTGCCGACGGCGGTCATCGCCGGATCACCAATCGTCTTTTCTACTGGATCGCCGGCGCCTGCGGCCTTGCCACGGGCGTCGTCGGTGCGGCCTTTCATCTTGCCGTCGATCACCTGCTGCGCTGGCCCGATTGGCTGGTGGACCGCATGGGAGCGGGTCCGCTCACCATCGCGGCCGGCGCGGGCGTTGCCGCCCTCGGCATCACGCTTGCCTTCTTCTTGACCCGCTATCTCGCGCCCGAAACCGCGGGCAGCGGTGTGCCGGAGGTCGAGGGGGCGCTGGAAGGCGTGCGAGGCGTGCGCTGGCGGCGCGTGCTGCCGGTGAAGTTCGTGGGCGGCGTGCTCGGCCTGTCCTCGGGGCTTGTCGGCGGCCGCGAGGGGCCGACCATCCACATCGGCGCATCGATCGGCGCCGCACTGGCCGAGTGGTTGCGGCTCGACAAGATGGATCTTCACGCGCTGCTCGCGGCCGGCGCCGCGGCCGGGCTGGCGGCCGCCTTCAACGCGCCGCTCGCCGCCGTGCTGTTCGTGATCGAGGAGACGCGCAAGCAGTTCCGCTACACCTTCCGCTCCTATGTCGCCGTGATCGTGGCCTCCGCCGCCAGCGCCTTCGGCATGGAACTGGTCGGCGGAGCCGCGCCGCAGCTTCGCATCGACACCGACGCCCTGCCGCTGGTGTTGCTGCCGACGTTCATGCTGTTGGGCGCCGTGCTCGGCGTGCTCGGGCTGGCCTTCAACAAGACGCTGGTGATGGCGCTCGACTGGCGCGCCAAGGCATTCGCGCGCGTGCCGTTCCTCTATCCCGTCCTCGTCGGTGCCGCCGTCGGCGTGCTCGCCTTCGTCCTGCCGATGGCCGTCGGCGGCGGCGAGACGCTGATCCCCGACCTGCCTTTGGCCAATCTGCCGCTGCAGACCCTGCTGCTGATCGCCGTCGTGCGCTTTGTCGGCACCATGGCGAGCTATCCGGTGGGCGTGCCGGCCGGAATCTTCTCTCCCATGCTGACCTTCGGCACCACGGTCGGGCTGATCTTCGGCCTGCTGCTCGAAATGGCGCTGGTCCATTTGCCGTTCGCGGTGCCGCCGTTGATCGGCGCCGCCTTCGCCGTGGCGGCGATGGGCGGGCTGTTCTCGTCGACCATCCGCGCCCCCCTGGTCGGCGTCGTCCTGGTGGTCGAGCTGACCGGTGCCTTCGAGCTGATCCTGCCACTGATGGTGACGTGCGTGACCGCGCATGTCGTGGCCCAAGTGTTGGGCGGCCGGCCGATCTACGAGGTGCTGCTCGAGCGCTCGATGCGGCTGGCCGGAGAAGTACCGCGCGCGCCGTCTGAGGCAACGTCCTCGCCGGTCGGCATCGACGAGCCGTCGCGTCCCGACACGCGCTGACAGGCAGACGGTCTAGGGCAGGGGGAGAAGCGCATGGCGCAGGCCGGCAGCAGCAGCAGCAGGATCATTGCCGCCGGCGCCATCGGCAACGTGCTGGAATGGTACGACTTCGCAGTCTACGGCTACTTCGCCTCGGCGATCGGCCGCGCCTTCTTCCCGAGCGAAGACCCGGTCGCCCAGGTGCTGGCAGCCTTCGGCATCTTTGCCGTCGGCTTCCTGATGCGACCGGTGGGCGGCGCGCTGATCGGCTATATCGGCGATCGTTTGGGCCGGCGCGCCGCGCTCACCTTCTCGGTGGCGGCGATGGCCATCCCGACCTTCCTCGTCGGCGTGCTGCCGAGCTATCACACGTTGGGCATCGCCGCGCCGATCCTGCTCACGCTCTTGCGCATGATCCAGGGCCTGTCGGTCGGTGGCGAATACACCACGTCGATCGTGTTCATGGTGGAGCATGCCAAGCTCGGCGGACGCGGCCTGATCGGCGCGGTCGCGTCTTGTGGCGCGGTCGGGGGCATTCTCGCCGGCTCAGCCACCGGTGCGGCGCTGGCGTCGGTGATGTCTGAGGCCGCCCTCGAGAGCTGGGGCTGGCGCATCCCCTTCGTGCTGGGCCTGGTCGTCGGGTTGGCGGGCTTCTTCCTGCGCCGTGGCATCCATGAACAAGCGACGACAGCCAAGAAGGTTGCGGGCTCGCCGTTCGTCGAGACGCTGCGCCGGCATCGGCCCTTGCTGCTGCGTCTGGCGGCACTCTCCGTCTTCAATTCGGTCGGCTTCTACCTGATGTTCGTCTACATCGTGAGCTGGCTGCAGCTCGCCGACGGCGTGCAGCCGGCGCGCGCGCTCGGTATCAATGCCATCAGCATGGCCGTGCTGCTGCCGCTGATGATCGCCATAGGCTGGCTGTCCGACCGCGTCGGCCGCCGGCCGGTCTTGCTGGCCGCCACGGCCTTCGCCTTCGTCGCCTCCTGGCCGCTGTTCTGGCTGATGCACAGCGCCGACGATGCGATCGTGCTTCTGGGCCAGCTCGGCTTCGTGCTGGCGGTCGGTACCTTCATCGGCTGCCAGCCCGCGATCATGGTCGAAACCGTGCCCGCCGAGGTGCGCTGCACGGCGATCGCGCTGGGCTACAACGTGACGCTGGGCATCATCGGCGGACTGAGCCCGCTGGTCGCGACCTGGCTGGTCGAGCGCACGGCCAACAATTACACCCCGGCCTTCATGATCATGGCGGCCGCGGCGGTCTCGTTCCTGGCCGTGCTCTCCTTCAAGGAGACCTATCGAGTGCCGCTCGACGCCCAGCCGGCCGCCACGCCGGCCTGAGGATCTACTCGAGCAGCTCGGGCACGACCCAGAGCGCCGGCTCGCCGCGCGCCACGCGCTGGACGTTGTCGAAGCCGTTGCGCAGGCGGGTGATGTTGCTCTCGAAGGTCGGGCCGGCAAGGTGCGCGGTCAGCACGACATTGTCGAGCTTGAGCAGGGGATTGTCGGGCGGCGTCGGCTCCTCGTCGAACACGTCGAGGCCGGCGCCGAACAGCCTGCCGGCCGAGAGCGCCGCGGTCATCGCCTTCTCGTCGATCACCGGGCCGCGCGAGGTGTTGACGATGATGGCCGACGGCTTCATCACGGCGAGCTCCTGGGCGCCGATCATGCCCTGCGTCGAGGCGTTGAGCGGCACATGCAGGGAGACGATGTCGGAGTGGCGCAGGATCTCGGGCAGCAGGCGGAAGCGCACGCCCAGCGCATCCTCTTTCTCCTCCTTGAGTCGCACGATGTCGTAGTAGTGCACGACCATGCCGAAGGCCTTGGCCAGACGCGCCACCTTCTTGCCGATGGTGCCGAGGCCGATGATGCCCAGGACCTTGTTGCGCACCTCGTGGACGGTCGGCGGGGCGTTGCCGTGCCAGCGGCCGGCCGTGACGTTGGCGTGCTGGGTGATCAGTCGGCGCGACACGGCCAGCATCAGCAGCAGGGCGTGCTCGGAGACGGCGACCGAGTTGGCGCCGCCGTTGTTGCACAACGGCACGCCGCTCATGCGCGCGGCTGCAAGGTCGGCGCGGTCGTAGCCTGCGCTCAGCATCTGGATCAGCTTGAGCTTGGGTGACCCCTTGAAGAGCTGCGGCGTGACGTACTGCTGCACGAAGCCCACGAAATAGGTCGTGCCGGGCAGGGCCGCCTTCATCTCCGGCGAGTTGTGCAGCGCCTTTACGATCTCGAAACCCTTGGGTGCGAGGTCGTCGACCATGGAGATGGTGTCCTTGGGCCCAACCACGAGTACGCGTTCAACCATTAGAGTGCCTCCGCAGCAACACGATGACCTTTCAGGAGTCCGGGCAGCCGTCCGGGCTCGGTGCGGCCCCAGCCGCACTCGGCCGACAGGCCGAATTCCGAAACATGGCGACGGGCGACCGCGACGCGCTTCTTGTCGCCGGCATCGTCGTCGTGGTGCAGCAGGCCGAGATAGAGCTTGGTGCCCGCAGGTCCCTTGAAGTCCTTGAGGGGCGCGTAAAAGGCGTCGTCTGTGCGGTCCTTGGGAACGGGGATGTGCAGGAAGTCGACGTGCCGTTTGGTGGCGGCAACGATGCCGTTCATCATCTCGACCAGGATGCCCGCATCCTTGGGCTGCACCAGGTGCTCGTCGCGCGGCGAGCCGTAGCACAGGTGATAGCCCATCTCGACGCCGGTCGGCACGGCATCGCCCAGCCGACCCAGCATGTCGAAGATCTGCTTCTTGTAGTGCGTTGGGCGGTCCTTGAAGTAGTTCTCGAAGGCCAGCACTTCCTGGCA
Source organism: Rhodospirillales bacterium (assembly GCA_009377525.1). Classification (GTDB taxonomy): domain Bacteria; phylum Pseudomonadota; class Alphaproteobacteria; order Reyranellales; family Reyranellaceae; genus Reyranella. The sequence goes on along the minus strand of WHTW01000012.1, from coordinate 45,737 downwards.
GACATCCCACTGGATCGAGAGGTCGGCGTCGGGGATCGCCTTCACGATGTTGGCCAGCGCCGATTTCAGCGCCCGCTCGTAGACGCCGAAATAGGTCTCGCGCGCCGGGCCGCTGACGTAGAGATAGCCGCTGGCCTGCGGCGTCGGCAGGGAGACCTGGAAGCGCATGTGCTTGGCGATCGCGCCGGCAGCACGCAGGTGCTTAAAAGTGTCCCAGGAGGCCAGCGCAGCCTTGTCGTAGCCCGTCTCGAAGCTGACCGTCGCGGGATCGACGCCTGGCTTGAAGCGGACCTGCTCGATCTCGCGCACGACCTTGCCGTCCCATTGGATGAACTTGTAGGGCGGCACGGTGGGGTCGATCTCCATCGCCGGATGGTCGAGCAGCATCTGGCGCTGGAAATAGACCCAGCGCGAGCGCTCGCCGGTCTCGCCGTCGGGCATGCAGCGCAGGAACGGTCCCAGCTCGTCGCTCAGCTGCCGGAACACCTGCTCGCTGCTGTCGAGCGGGATGCTGCCTATCAGGTGCAGACGGTCACGTGGCTCCATTGGGGGCCTCCATCAATGCACCTTCTCGAGCTTCTGCAGCGAGCGCAGGAACTTCGGCATCGGCTGGCCGGGATGGCTGGAAGGCCAGTTGGTGTAGCTCACCTCGCCGACATAGATGTCGCCCGTGCTGTCGACGGCGAGGCCATGCGGCGACAGGAAGCGGCCGGGCTCCAGTCCTGGTCCGTGCTCGCCGCCCAGGCGGGCGATCAGGCCGCCCTTCTTGTCGACGATGGCGAGCCTGGGGCCGATGTTGGTGTGCTTGCTGTTGACCGGCATGCCCGGTCCCAGCTCGCCGATGATGAACTTGGGATTCTTGCCCCCGCCGGCGCAGCAGTAGAGCGCGCAAGGCCGGTGCATGTTGTTCCACTGCATCTCGTACTTGCCGTTGCCGTCGAACACCTGCACGCGATGGTTCTCGCGGTCGGCGACGTAGACCCAGCCGTCATCGTCGGCGGCGATGTTGTGGGCGATGTTGAACTGGCCGGGATCGGTGCCGGTGGTGCCCCAGCACATCAGGTGCTTGCCGTCGGGTGAATATTTGTGGACGCAGGAATTGCCGTAGCCGTCCGACACGTAGATCTCGCCCTCGGGCGAAAGGGCCGTGTGGGTGCAGCGGTTGAACGGCTTGCCGCTCAGGAACGGCGCGGGCTGGTTGGGCACGCCGATGGTCAAAAGCACCTTGCCCTCGGTGGTGATCTTGCGGACGGTGTGGTCGCCGTCGTCGGTGCAGTAGAGGTTGTCGTCGCTGTCGATGTGGATGCCGTGGGCGCGGCTGAACAGGCCTTCGCCCCACGAGCGCAGGAAGTTGCCGTCGCGGTCGAACACGATCATGGGATGCTGGCCGCGGTTGAAGACGTAGATGCGGTCCTTGCTGTCGACCGCCACCGCCGCGACGTCGCGGAATTCCCAGCCGTCGGGCAGCTTTGCCCAGTTCTCGATCACGCGATAGCGATGCTCGCCGCTTCCGAGGACTACTGACATGTGTTCCTCCTCAAGCCAACGAAGGCCGGTCGATCAGTACGGCCTCACCCTGAGGAGCACGCCGAAGGCGTGCGTCTCGAAGGGTGGGCGGCACCACGACTGTTGCCCACCCTTCGAGACGCGCCGCTGCGCGGCGCTCCTCAGGGCGAGGTGTAGTTTGATCGGACCGTTTCACGACGTAGCCGTCATCGCCGCCGAGATCTTCTCCGCCGACATCAGTGTCGGGAAGTTCGTGTTGGCGCACGGCACCACGGGGAAGATCGAGGCGTCGACGACGCGCAGGCCCTGCACGCCCTTGACCCGGCCCTGGGTGTCGACCACCGACATCGGATCGTCCGGCCGGCCCATGCGGCAGGTGCAGGAGGCATGCCACACGCCGATCGCGGCCTTGCGCACGAACGCTTCCAGCGCCTCGTCGTCGGTCATCACTTGGTCGAAGGTGAAGCCCTCGACCACGAACTTGTCGATGATGAAGCGGCGCAGCGCCGCCGGACCGTCGAGCATCTGCGCCACGACGCTGGTCAGTATCTTGTTCTTGGCGTTGACCACGCCGATCGCCCGCACCTTGTCGCTGTAGGCGGCGGGGAAGGGCGTGTCGGTCACCTTCTTCACCGCCTCGGTCATCTGCAACGCGGCCATCAGCTTGAAACCGCTCATCAGCCGGTCGAGGTCGCGCTTGTCGGACAGGAGGTTGAATTCGACGATCGGCTCCTGGCGCCAGTCGCGCGAGGCAAGCTTGACCTGGCCGGTCTCCGAGTAGGTCTTGTTGATGAAGGTGAGCAGCGAGCCGATCTGCTCGCCGACCGCGTGCCAGGCCGACTTGGCGATCACCACGACGAACATGTCGCCCATCGGCACGTCCGGCAGCTTCGAGGAATAGCGCAGGCCCACATGGATGTGCCGGCGGGTATGCTGGTTCATGCGCGCCCCGCGGTGGAGGAACGACGAAAGAGCAATCGATGGATGGTCCATCAGCCGCTGGCCGACACCCGGCAGGGCGGCGACCACCGGGATGCCGAGGTCGCTGAGATGGCCGACGGGGCCGATGCCGGCGCGCATCAGGTGAGCCGGCGTATGGATGGCGCCCGACGACAGGATCACTTCCTTGGCCCGGAACTCCTGCTCCTTGCCGGCGATCATCGCCGTGACGCCGACGCACTGCGTGCCCTCGAACAGCAGCGACTTCACCTGCGTGTCGGTGGAGATGGTGAGGTTGGGCCGCTTGCGCGTCTCGGCGTCGAGATAGCCCATCGCCGCCGACACGCGCCGCTCCTCGGCGTTGGAATGCGTCACCGGGAAGTAGCCCTCGACGAACTCGCCGTTCTGGTCGGGCAGGAACTTGAAACCCTTGGCTTCGAAGGCCTGCGCCACTGCCTTGTCGTGGGCGGTCCAGTGCTCGGGCGGAATGCGGCGCACGGGGATGCGGCCGTCCTTGCCGTGCCAGGGCCCGTCGAAGTCGAGATCGCGCTCGACCTTCTTGAAGAAGGGCAGGACCTGGTCCCAACCCCAGCCCTCGGCGCCGCGGCTCACCCATTCATTGTAGTCGGTGGGCGCGCCGCGATTGGCCATCTGGCCGTTGATCGACGAGCCGCCGCCCAGCACGCGCGCCTGCTCGTACTTGCGCAAGGGCGGCCGGTTCTCTTGTGGATTGTTGTGCGAGACGATCTGGGTATGGACCTTGAGGTCGGTCCAATGGAAGCGCGGATCGAAGTAGGCCGTGCCCGAATAGCTATCGGCGATCTCCTTGGGCTCCTTGCCCGGCGGCGTGTCCTGGCCGGCCTCGCACAGCAGCACCTCGTTGGCGCTCCTGGCTGACAGCCGATGGGCCATGACCGAGCCGGCCGAGCCGCCGCCCACGATAATGTAATCGTACACCGCCATCTCCTTGGGGCATTTCCTCAGGTTCGTTGGGCAGACGCTAACCCGTTGGGCAATGTGGCGAAACCAAGATATTTCGCCGCGCAACGCTTGGCACACCTTCGCGTTCAACTCGGACTTTCCAATGAGAGAGGAGGCACTTTTCATGAAGCGTACCCTTCTTGCCTTGGCCCTCGTGACGGCCGCCGGCGCCGCCGGCGCCCAGACCGTGACTACGCCGCCGGTCGGCGGTGCCACCGTGACCCCGCCGTCGGTGGGCGGTGGCGCTGTGACCACGCCGTCCGTAACCCCGCCGGCCGCCAACACGCCGACCATGCCCTCGCGTTCGGTCGGGGCTGGCGGCGCGACCGTGACCACACCTCCCGTGAGCGGTGGCGCCGTGCAGGCTCCGTCGGCCGGGTCGGCTGGCGCCACCCCACCGGGCGTCAATCCGCCGAGCGTCAGGACGCCGGGCGTGCCGTCGCAGTCGGTGACGACACCCAGCCAGGCCAACCTGCCGGCGATGCCGAACGCCCAAGGCTCGGCCAACGCGGTCAAGAAGATCGAGGCCGACGGCTACAAGAACGTGCAGGGCCTGCAGCGCAATCCGGACGGTAGCTGGAGTGGCAAGGCGATGCGCGGCAGCGCGATGGTCGACGTCCATGTCGACGCGCGCGGCAACGTGATCACCAAGTAGGAGCGCCTACCTCTCAACGTGTTCTGGAACCCGCCTCGTCGCAAGACGGGGCGGGTTTCGGGCGTTGTGGCTTGCCGTCCCGCCGCGGGCCTGCAATCGTTCGGCTCACGCACTGTGGGAGGTTTCGTATGCCGGACGTCACAGCCGCAAATCCCGACATCGCCACGCCCGAGCTCATGAAGGCAATCTCGGCCGCCTTCAACAGCCGCGACGTCGATCGCATCGTCTCGCACTTCACCGACGACGCCACCTTCTGGCTGGCGCGCGGGCCCGAGCCGGTCGGCCGCACGCTCAAGGGCAAGGAAACGATCGCCAAGACGCTCGCGGCGCGCTTCGCGGTGATCCCCGACATGCGCTGGGACCACAAGGAGTACGTCTTCGCCGGCAACCGCGCGATCTCGGTGTGGACCGTGAAGGGCAAGGGCGCCGACGGCGAGGAGCTGAACTACCAAGGCTGCGACATCTACACCTTCCGTGGCGGAAAGATCTGCGCCAAGGACACCTACTGGAAGATCGTCGAGCACAAGGACCGCCTCTGATGACGCTCGATCTCCTCATCCGCGGCGGCACCGTCGTCGACGGCTCCGGCAAGCCGCGCTTCAGCGCCGATGTCGGCGTCAAGGACGGCCGCATCGTCGAGGTCGGCCGCATCAGGTCGGCCGCCCAACGCGCGATCGATGCCGACGGCCTGATCGTCTCGCCGGGCTTCATCGACGGCCATACCCACATGGATGCGCAGGTGGCGTGGGATCCGCTGGGCAGCTGCTCGTGCTGGCACGGTGTGACCTCGGTGGTGATGAGCAATTGCGGCTTCGCGCTGGCGCCCTGCAAGCCCGAGGACCGCGACTGGTATGCGCGCTGCCTGTCGGCGGTGGAGGACATCCCGACCGAGGCGATGGCGGCCGGCATCGACTGGACCTGGGAGACCTTCCCGGAATATCTCGCCACCGTCGAGCGTCTGCCCAAGGCGATCAACTACGGCATGTATATCGGCCACTCGGCGCTGCGCATGTACGTCATGGGCAAGCGCGCGCTCACCGAGGCCGCGACCGAAGACGACATGGCGCGCATGGCGGCCACGGTGAAGGAGGCGCTGAAGGCGGGCGCCATGGGCTTCTCGAGCTCGCGCGCCTCCACGCACGTCACGCCCGACGACACGCCGGTGGCGAGCCGCATCGCCGACTGGGAGGAGATCGACCGCATCATCGCGGCGATGGCCGAGTTCGACGCCGGCATCTTCCAGGTCGGGCCGGATATCGCCAGTGGCGCGCGCCATCGCGCCTTCCTCGACCGCCTGCGCAAGGTGGCGCTCGACTACAAGCGGCCGATCATGTTCGGCGTCCTGGCGACCAAGCAGGGCGACGATCCAACGGGCTGGCAGTACCAGACCAGGTACATCGACGACACGATCGCCGCCGGCGGCCGCATGTTCGGCCAGGGCACGACGCGCTCGATCAACGCCATCTTCTCGCTGAAGTCCTACCTGCCGTTCGACGTCCTGCCGGCGTGGAAGCCGATCCGCGCCCTGCCGTTGGCCGAACAGAAGAACAAGCTCAAGGATCCCGCGGTGCGCCGCGAGCTGGTGGCGGCCGAGGCGCGCATGAAGCCCAGGGACAATACGTTTCAGGGCGGCGGCGCGGCGACGACCGATCCGCGCAAGCCCGACTATGCCAACCTGTTCGCGATGAAGGGCGTCGACTGGGACGATCCCACGGTCGACCAGCTCGCCAAGGCGCGCGGCCAGCATCCGGTCGAAGTCATGATCGACCTTTCGCTGGCGGACGAGAACCAGGTCTATGTCCAGCCGCTGGTCAACGAATCGCCCGACGACGTGCTCGGCATTCTCAGTCATGAGCGCACGCTCGCGACCTTCTCGGACTCGGGCGCCCATGTCTGCCAGGAGATGGGCTCCTCGCTGCAGACGCATCTCCTGAGCTACTGGGTGCGCAAGCGCGGCGCCTTCACGCTCGAGCAGGCGATCAAGAAGCTGACGCACGACAACGCGATGGCCTGGGACCTCAGCGACCGCGGCGTGGTGCGCGAAGGTTTCAGGGCCGACCTCGTGCTGTTCGAGGAGAACGGCATCCGGCCGCGCCTGCCGACGGTCGAGAAGGATCTGCCGGGCGGCGCCCGCCGCCTGGTGCAGAAGGCCGAGGGCATCAAGGCCACTGTCGTCAACGGCGCCGTGGCTTTCGAGGACGGCGAGGCGACCGGCGCCTATGCCGGCCAGGTGTTGAAGGGGAAGGTCGCGTCATGAGGTATCTGCTGCTTGCACTGGCGCTTTCCGGCGTGACCGGCACCGCGGTGGCGGTGGCGCAGACCAAACCTGCCGCGACGCCGGCGCCGGGTAGCGCCAGCGTGAAGACCCAGCTGCAGGCGCTGCACTACGGCAACGTTCGCGATCTGCGGCGCGGTCCTGACGGCCAATGGACCGGAAAGGCCACGCAGAACGGCGTCGAGAAGCGGGTGACGATCAGCCCGAAAGGCGTCGTGACGGCCCGTTGATCAAGGCATGTGACCGATGAATGTCCCGGTGATAGAGCAGGCCAGGATACAGGCCCAGGTGCTGGTTCCGCTCGTCAAGGCGCTGCAGGCGGAGCTGGGCGAGGAGCGGGCCAATGCGCTGGTCCGCAAGGCGCTTGGCGATCACTATCGCAAGTTCGGCGAGAAATGGTGGAAGAGCCAGGGTGCGCGCGACCTCGGGGAGAAGATGGCGGCCGCCTTCGAAGGCTTCGCGGCGGCGGCCGCCCTGGACTACGATGTGCTCAAGAAGGACTCGCAGTCGTTCGAGGCGAACGTCACCGGCTGTCGCTTTGCCGAGTTCTACAAGAAGATCGGCGCGTCCGAGCTCGGTTTCCTGCTGGTCTGCAGCTCGGACTTCGCCATGACGGAAGGCTTTGGCGACCCGGTGCAACTCGCCCGCACGCAGACGATCATGCAAGGCGCCACGCACTGCGACTTCCGATACAGGTTGGAAAAGGCATAAGGGAGCGCGGGCCTCCGGCCCGCTCATGCTCATGGTTTTCTGGACCGCGCGCGTCCCGCGCGCTCCTGAGCGCGCGGGACGCGCGCGGTCCGGAAGAATATGAGCGGGCCTGAGGCCCGCGCTCCGAAGAATTACAGCTCCTTCCGCACGATCGCGGCACCCTCGGCCAGCGCCTTCAGCTTCCCGAAGGCTGTTGCGCGCGGCAGGTACTTCATGCCGCAATCGGGCGCGGGCAGGAGCTTGTCCGGCGGCAGATGTTTCAGGCCGGCACGGATGCGGTCGGCGACCTTCTGCGGCGTCTCGACCTCCGGATCGTTGAGGTCGATCACGCCGAGCATCACCTTCTTGGGTGCCAGGTCCTTCAGCACGCCGAGATCGAGCTTGGGCTGGGCCGATTCGATCGAGATCTGCTGGGCGATGCTGTCGGCAAGCTGCGGCAGGAAGGAATAGCCGCTCGGCTTGCCGCCGCCGACGACGGCGGCATAGCCGAAGCAGAGATGCACGACCGTCGGCACGTTGATGTCCTTGAGTGCGCGGTCGATCACCTTCACGGCGTAGCGCTTGGCCTCCTCGGGGTTGTTGCGCAGCCACGGCTCGTCGAGCTGGATCACGTCGGCGCCGGCCTTGACCAGCTCGTGCGCCTCCTCGTTCACCGCCGCGGCGTAGTCCATGCACATCGCCTCGGCGTCCTTGTAGAACTCGTCCTTGACTTGCTGGCCCATGGTGAAGGGGCCGGGCAGGGTGATCTTGGCGAGCTTGTCGGTGTTGGCGCGCAGGAACTGCATGTCGCGCAGCTCGACGGGCCCGGTGCGCCGGATCTTGCCGACCACCCGCGGCACGGGCGTGCGGTTGCCCGTGCGGTTGACGATCTCGGCCGGATGTTCGTCGTCGATGCCGTCCAGCGCGGTGGCGAAGCGGTTGGAGTAGCTCTCCCGCCGCACCTCGCCGTCGGTCACGATGTCGATGCCGGCGCGCTCCATGTCGCGGATGGCGATCAGGGTCGCGTCGTCCTGGGCCTGCTCGAGGAAAGCCTCGGGCACGCGCCAGATCTCGCGCATGCGCGTGCGCGGCACGACCTTGCTCAACATCTGGCGGTTCACCAGCCAGTCGGGCTGCGGATAGGACCCGACAACGGTGGTCCGCAGGAGCACGTCAGACATCTTCACCTACCGCGCCTTGATGCCGGCCTTCTTGGCCAGCTCGATGTTTTCCTTGACCTCCGCCGCGACGGTCTTGTCGAGTTCGGCGGCCGTCGTCGGCGCCGCGGTCTTCCAGCCCTTCGCCGGCGAGGCGACCATGATGTTGCGTTGCACGGCGAGCAGGCTGACTCCCGGCAGGTCCTTCACCGTGTCATAGGTCATGTTGGCATAGATCGCCGGATTGACCGTGTGCGCCGAGGAGTTGGCGAGCAGCATGTAGCCGTCGGATGCGGCCTTGGCGACCTGGCCCGCGCCGATCGTGCCGCCGGCGCCCGGCTTGTTCTCGACGACGACCGTCTGGCCCATGTTCTTGGTCATGACCGCCGCCAGCGCACGCGCCGTGACGTCGGTGGCGCTGCCCGGCGTGAAGGGCACGATGATGCGGATCGGCTTCTCGGGACAGTTCTGCGCCGAAGCGGGCAGGGCGGCGAGCGCCGATGTCAGCAACGCCGAAAGGCCGATTGCAACCACACGTTTCATGGACTTCCTCCCGTTTGCTTATGTCGCCGCTATTTCTCGGCTGACGCTTTTTACATTTAGCTTCGACAGAACACGCGCGCCCGACGTCGCAAGCTTGTCGCGCAGGCTCGCGAGATCGGACCAGGCCAGCCTACCATCGCGCTTGGCGAAGCGGCCGGCAACCAGCACGTCGCGCATGCGCGCGCCCGAGCCCTGCATGACCACGGATGCAACCGGATCGTGCACCGGCCACATGGCGAGCGGGCCGAGCGACATTACCGCAATGTCGGCCTGCTTGCCCGGCGCCAGGGAGCCGATGCGGTCGGCCATGCCGAGCATCGCCGCACCGCGGATGGTGATCCAGTCGAAGGCTTCGGCCGCCGGTACCGTCGAGGTGGCGGGAATACCGCCGCTTCGGGCGCGTTCCGCGGCGTTGTCGAGTGCGCGCTGCGAGGCGAGCGCCATGCGGGCGACGGTGAACATGTCGCCGCTCACCGCCGATTCGAGGTCGACGCCCACGGACGGGCCGGAACCGAGCGCGCGCAGCCGGCCGGTGATGGGATGGCCGTGGCCCTGCGCCATCTCGTTCTCCGGCGTGACCGAGAAGCTGACATCGAGATCGACGAAGGCTTTCAGCTGGTCGTCGGTGAGGTTGTTGCCGTGCACGATGTTGATGTGCCGGCCGACCAGGCCACGCTGCATGAGGATTTCCCAGCCGCCCGGCGTCTTGGCTTCGCCGCCGCCCTGGTGCATGGAGGCGACAAGGCCGAGCTCCTTGGCCAATGCGAGGTCTCGGTCGCTGACTTCGAGCGTCGAGTAGTGCGGGCCGAGCACCGCCATGCCCAGCGTCACCAACGCATTGCGGTCGGAGAGCGGCCCCTTCAGCAGCCGTTCGACTTCCTTGCGCGGGTGCGGGACCTCGGAGAAGTGCGGCTCGCCGGGCTTGGGATCGGGCTTGGGCGATCCATGGAAGAAGGCGGCGCGGATGCCCGACTCCTTCAGGCCGGCGATCCCGGCATCGGTGTGCTCGGGCGTCGGATTGTTGTGGCACCAGTCCACCAGCGTGGTGACGCCGTGGTCGAGCTGGTTCAGCGCGCCGGCCAGCGTGGCGATATGGATGTCCTCGGGCGTGAACACCGTGGCCAGCCCAGCATGCACGTGGCGGAAATATTCCAGCAGAGTCCAGTTGGCAGCCACCGAGCGCAGCGCCGTCTGCCAAGTGTGCATGTGGGCATTGATGAGCCCCGGCAGCACGAAATGGCCGCTGCAGTCGACCGTCTCGGCATCGGCCTGCAGCGCGGGCGCAATGGCGGCGATACGGCCGCCCTCGACCAGCACGTCACCCTTGGGCAGCACGCCGAGGTTCGGGTCCTGCGTGACGACGATGCCGGATTTGAGGAGGAGCTTGGTCATGGCTGGGGATTCATGTTCTTCCGGACCGCCGGCTTCCAGCCGGCCTCATGAGACATGAGCCGGCTGGAAGCCGGCGGTCCGGAAGAGTCACTGCAGCCCATCGTTCACCTTGACGTTCTCCGGCTCGAGCTTCATGCCGGCGGAGCGTGCCAGCTCGAGCAGCAGCACGGAGAAATCGATGTCGCCAGGATACTGATGCGCCAGCGAAGCGATGCTGTCGCGCGTCACCGACGCCGTCGGCATGACGACGCCGAATTGCCTGGCCGCACCCATGCCGAGCTCCATGTCCTTCAGCAGCAGCTTGGGCGTGAAGGTCGTGGTGAAGTCGAGGTTCACCAAGGCAGGCGTCTTGTACCTGGTGTACATCGAGCCCAGCACGCTCTGGTTGATCGATTCCAGGAAGAGGTGGCGCGGGATGCCGGCCTTCTCGGCCATCAGCGTGATCTCGCAGAGCGACTGGATGATGACGCCGAACATGGTGTTGTGGGCGATCTTCCAGACGCGCGAGAGCTCGCCCTCGCCGACATACATCGCCGCCCGGCCCAGCGCCGCCAGAAGCGGCTGCACCGCGTCGTACTCGGCCTTGGGGCCGGAAGCGACCACCAGCAGCTTGCCGGCCTTGGCGACCTTGGCGTTGCCCGACACCGGCGCGCTCAAATAGGCGACGCCCGCATCGGTCAGGCCCTTGCGGATTTCGGCCGAGCCGGTGTCCGAGATCGACGACATGTCGACCACGCGCTTGGGCCGCGCGTTGCCGGTCAGCACGCCACCTGCACCGAACAGGATGTCCTTCAGGTCGTCGGTGGTCGAGACCATGGTGAAGACGGTGGCGCAGTGCGCCATCGCCACCTTGTCGGTCACCACCTCGGCGCCGACCTGGGCCAGCGGATCGGCCTTTGACGCGGTGCGGTTCCATACCGAAAGCCCGTGTCCCGCCTTCACCAGCCGGGCGGCCATGGCCTCGCCCATGCGGCCAAGCCCGATCCAGCCGATGTCGTGAGATGCCTTGCTGCTCATAAGTCGGGAACTCCGCGCGCGTCGTGGATTGCGATTGGCGGCGCAGTCTGCGAGGCGATCAGGCCGCTGTCCATGTGCGTCATGGTCTTCCGGACCGCCGGCTTCCAGCCGGCATCATGATCATGAGCCGGCTGGAAGCCGGCGGTCCAAAAGAGCATGAGAGGAGTGGCGCGCTCCCGGCAAAGACTATCCGCGCTCGGGGTCGATCGGCTTCACCACGCCCTCGGCCGCCTCGATGACCTCGCCGGCATCGAGACAGAGATCCTCGCGGTTGCGCATGGCCATGATCTGCACGCCCGAGCGCAGCTTGTCGTGGCTGCCGACCGGAACGGCGAGTCCGGGCAGGCCGAGCAGGGGCGCCAGCAGGGCCGAGCGCATCGACTGCAGGATTTCTTTTTGCCCCTCGACAGTGACGTCACCGCGCTGCTTGGGCGGCAGGTCGCATAGTGTCGGCAGGATCACCAGCGGCCATTGCTGGAAGAACGTCATCCAGCGCAGCATCAGCGCTTCGCGTTCGGTCAGCACCGCGACGTAGGTCGGCAGATCGACCGTCTTGTAGAGTTGCAGCCACGCCTGCATGGCGGCAATACCGTCCGGATCGCCCATCTTCTGCATCTGCGGCCACAGGCCGCCGAAGACGTCGGTGACACAGATCTGGTGCCAGAGCTCGACACCGCGCTCCATGTCGGGCGGCAGGATTTCCTCGACGACGTAGCCGGTCGCCTGCAGATGCTTGCCGGCGAGCCGCACGGCGGCGGCCTGCGCGGGATGGGTCGGGCCGCCCGGCACCTCGGGGACGATTGCGACCTTGATGGGACGCGCCGGCGGCGGGCCCTGCATCGGCACGTCGTTCCAGCGCCAGTCGCGGCGATCGCCGTGCGCCATGACTTCCAGCGCAAGACGGGCATCGCGCACCGTGCGGGTATGCGGGCCCTGGACCGCCATCAGCACCGCGCCGATCGGCCGGCCCTGCGGGGCGCTGGGATTGAGGGAGGGGATGCGGGCGAAGCCCGTGCGCAGGCCGACCACGCCATTGCAGTAGGCGGGGATGCGCACCGATCCGCCGATATCGTTGCCATGGGCGATGGTGCCGATGCCGGTCGCCGTCGCAGCACCCGCGCCACCGCTCGAGCCGCCGGGCGTTACCGTCCGGTCGAGCGGATTGTAGGTGCAGCCATGCAGGGCGTTGTCGGTGAAGATGCGCATGGAGAAGGCCGGCGCGTTGGTGCGTCCGACGATGATCGCACCGGCGTGCTTGAGGTTGGCGACGACCGGGCTGTCCTCCTTGGCGATGAAGTCTTTCAGCGGGATCACGCCGTTGTCGGTCGGCAGCCCCGCCTGGTCGACGTTGACCTTGGTCGTCACCGGCACGCCGTGCAGCGGCGGCAGGGCGTGGCCGCGCGCGCGGGCGGCATCGGCGGTCTCGGCGGCGGTGCGCGCCTCCGGCTCGAGCACGCGCACGACGGCGTTGATCGTGGGATTGACCGCGTGCAGGCGCTTCAGGACCGAGTCGACGGCCTCGCGTGCCGAGGCCTGGCCGGTGCGGATGAGGCGCGCCAAGTCGGTCGCGTCGTATTGCCAGAGTTCCATCAACGAGTTCCTTTGCTTTCATTGGAGCGCGGACCTCCAGGTCCGCATCATGATCATGAGCGGACCAGGAGGTCCGCGCTCCGGCACCATGAAGCCTTCTGTGATTCCATGCCGAAGAAGATCATGTTGCCGTCGAGGTCGGCAACGTCGAAGTCGCGCAGGCCGTAGTCGTAATCCTTGGGCGCCTTGAGCACCCGGACGCCGCGCTTCACCAGGTCGGCGTGAAGGGCGTCGACATCGTCGACGAAGATCGAAACGGCGCCATGCCCTGGCAGGCGCGGCGTCTGCGTGGCGGCGATCAGGTGCAGGCTCACCTCGCCGGAGCACAGGCCGACATAGAAGGTAGGATTGCCGTATTCGAAGGCGACGTCGAAGCCCAGCTTGTCGCGGAAGTAGGCGAGGCTCGCCGCGATGTCCTTCACGGTGAAGATGGTGATGCTGGCCTGCATCATGGAACTCTCCCGGGTGAAGCCGGACCCTAACATGGTAGACTTGGAGATATTCTGGGAGGACTGCCGATGAATTGGTCCGATCGTCGCCTGATCGAGCTGTTCGGCATCGACTATCCGATTGTCCAGGCGCCCATGGCGGGCTTTGTCTCGCCGGCGATGGTCGTGGCCGTGTCCGAGGCCGGTGGGCTGGGCTCCATCGCGGCCGCGATGGCCACGCCCGAGAGCCTGCGCACGGAGCTGCAGGTCGTGCGCCAGGGCACGGGCCGGTCGTTCAACGTCAACTTCTTCACGCATCGCCAGCCCGAGCCGGATGCGGCGCGGGAGCAACGCTGGCAACAGCGGCTCGCGCCGTACTATCGCGAGTTCGGCCTGGCTGCGGATGCCGGCGCCGGCCCGGTCAGGCTGGATCCGTTCGATGCCGCTCTGTGCGACGTGCTGCTCGAGTTCAAGCCCAAGGTCGCGAGCTTTCATTTCGGCCTGCCCGAGGCCGGCCTGGTGAAGCGCCTGAAGGACCAACGGATCGCCATCGTGAGCTCCGCCACGACCGCGGCGGAAGCGCGCTGGCTCGAAGCCGAAGGCGTCGACGCGGTGATCGCGCAGGGCGCCGAGGCGGGTGGCCATCGCGGCATGTTCCTGGTCGACGACATCGCCCGGCAAGCCGGCACGATGGCACTGGTGCCGCAGGTGGTCGATGCGGTGAAGGTGCCGGTGATCGCCGCCGGCGGCATCGGTGACGGCCGCGGCATCGCCGCCGCGCTGGCGCTGGGTGCTGCCGGCGTCCAGATGGGCACGGCATTCCTGCTCACGCCCGAGGCGAGGACTCCGCCGCTGCATCGTGCGGCGCTGAAACAGGCCAACGACGGCAGCACGACGCTCACCAACCTGTTCACCGGCCGGCCGGCGCGCGCCATCGTCAACCGCTACATCGAGGAAGTCGGGCCAATGAGCGCCGACGCGCCGCAATTCCCGTTGGCGGCCGCCGCCTCCGGGCCGCTCAGGGCGGCTTCGGAGGCCAAGGGCTCGTCCGACTTCGTGCCGCTGTGGAGCGGCCAGGCGCCGTCGCTGGCGCGCGAGATGCCGGCCGGGGACCTGATTGCGGCGCTGACGCGCGAGACCGAGGCGGCGCTCAGGCGCGCGCGGGGATGACCGCGTCGAGGAGCTGGTCGACAAAGCCGCGCGTGATCGGTGCGTGACCCATCAGCAGGCGGTAGAAGAGCGGTCCGAAGACGAGGTCGAGCGCCAAGTCGACGTCGGCCAGAGGTGCGACCAGCCGCTCGGCGATGCAACGTTCGAGCAACTGACGGGCGGCATCGCGGTTGCGGGCGATGAATTCGTTGCGGAACGCCTTGGCGAGCTCGGTCTCGGATTGAGCCGCCGCGACCATGGCGGCGACGCTGCGGCCGGCGGGCGCCGCAAAGGCGTCGGCCACTGCATGAAGCTGGGCGCGTAGGGCCGCGAGCGGCGAGCGGGAGGTCTTGCCGGTGCCAGGCTCACCCGAGGCTTCGAGGAAGGCTGCCATCGCGACGGCCGGCGCGTTGGGCCAGTAGCGGTAGATCGTGGGACGGCTGACGCCTGCCTTGGCGGCGATCGCCTCGATGGTCACGGCGGTGAGGCCGCCCCGTTCGAGCAGGACGCGCGCGGCAGCGAGGATGGCGGCACGGGTGCGCGGATCGCGCGGCCGGCCGCGGCTGGGGGAAGAGGGGGCTTGACTCGACATGTATTAACGTTACGATACGTAATGTAATATAACACAGGTGACGCCATGAGCGCAAACGATCAGACCATTCGGGCCCACATGACGGTGCACGATGCCAAGGAAGCGATCGCCTTTTATGTCAAGGCATTCGGCGCGACCGAGGTGTTCCGCCTGACCGAGCCGTCGGGAAAGGTTGGCCACGCCGAGATCAGGATCGGCGACAGCGTGCTGATGCTGAACGACGAGTATCCCGACTTCGGCGCCAAGAGCCCGACGGCGACCGGTGGCTCGCCGGTGGCGTTCCATATCCAGGTGCCGGACGCCGACAAGGCGGTCGATCGCGCCGTCAAGGCGGGCGCCACGCTGATGCGCGAGGTGCAGGACCAGTTCTATGGCGACCGTTCCGGCATGGTCGCCTGTCCCTTCGGCTATCGCTGGTTCCTGGCGGCGGCCAAGGAGGACGTCAGCCCCGAGGAGATGCAGCGCCGCTGGACCAAGATGATGGAGGCGGGGAAGGTGGAGTAGTCTCCTGCCGGACTGCGGGCCTCCAGGCCCGCCTCATGCTCTTCCGGACCGCGAGCCTCCGGCTCGCTCATAATTCATGAGCGCGCAAGATGCGCGCGGTCCGGAAGACAATGAACATGAGGCGGGCCTGGAGGCCCGCGGTCCGGAAGATCAGCCGCCGGCATTCTCAGCGATCCACTCCGCATACGCCGGATAGACGTGCTCGAAGGCGAAGGCGTGGATGGCGGGCAGCTCGTAGGGATGCAGCTCGCGGATGGTGCTCTCGACCAGCTCGTAGCGCTCGTCGGTGGTCTTGAACAGGATGCGCAGCTCGGGCGCCTGCTGCACCTCGCCCTGCCAGCGGTAGATGCTCTCGATCTCCGAGATCTGTGCGCACGCCGCAAGCTTGCGCTCGACCAGGGTGCGCGCGAGCCGATGCGCATCCTCGCGGTTGGCGACGGTGGTGACGACGGCGACGGGTTTCATTTGCCCTGTCCCTCGATGCGTTCCACCGGAAGGACGACGATCTGCCTGAGCTCGTTGCCGGCGATGACGGTCAAGGAGGTGGCGACGCCAATGCGTGCGCCGCCCAGCAGCCGCACCAGGTCGTCGGCGCCCGTTACCGGCTCGCCGTCCAGCGACAGCACGATGTTGCCCGCCTGAAGCCCAGCCTTGGTGGCGGGACTGTCGGGCTCGAGGCTGGCAATCGCCACGCCGCGCGCCTGCTTCAGCCCCAACGCCACGACGAGCCGCCGCGGCAAGGGCACGGTCTGGCCGGCGACGCCGATGAAGGCCCGCCGCACGCGGCCATGACGTACGATCTCGCTCACGACGTGACTCGCCGTGTTGCTGGCGACGGCGAAGCAGATGCCCTGGGCGCCGGCGATCACGGCGGTGTTGATGCCTATGACCTCGCCGCGCGAGGAGACCAGCGGCCCGCCCGAATTGCCGGGATTGAGCGCGGCGTCGGTCTGGATGACGTCGTCGATCAGCCGACCGCTGTACGAGCGCAGCGAGCGGCCGAGGGCGGACACCACGCCCGCCGTCACCGTCGATTCGAAGCCCAGCGGGTTGCCGATCGCGACCACGAGCTGCCCGCGGCGCAGGCCCTTGGAGTCGCCGAGCCGCGCCGCCGGCAACGACACGTCGTCGACCACGCGCAAGAGAGCAAGGTCGGTATGCGGATCGTCGCCCAACACGCGCGCCTTGACAGTGCGCGTGTCGGGCAGTGCCAAGCGCACCGCGGAGGCGCCCTGCACGACATGGCTGTTGGTCAGCACCAGGCCGTCGGGCGAGATCACCACGCCCGATCCGGTGCCGCCGCGCTGACGCTTCTCGCGGTCGGGCGGCGTTTCCACCCGCACGACCGCCGGGCCGGCGCGGTCGACGACGTCGACGACCGCCTGGGAGTAGGCGTCGAACAGTGGCCGATCATCGACGCTGGCGTCGTGGTTGGTTTCCGATGGGATACTTGCTTCCGACGGATTCAACTCGTCGGAGACGAGAAGGGGCTGGAAGTCGAACATCGCTGCCATATGGTCGTTCGACGGCGTGAATTCCAGTTGAGCACGGATGAGTGAGGAGGGGGCATGGCAAGCCAGGCGGATTGGCAGTTGTTCGAGACGGCATTGGACGAGGCGCGTCAGGGCTTTGCCGAGAAGGGCATCCCGATCGGCTCGATCCTGGTGGAGGATGGCCGCATCGTCGGGCGCGGCCACAACAAGCGGGTCCAGGAAGGCGATACCATCGCCCACGGCGAGATGGACTGCCTGCGCCAGGCCGGCCGCCGGCGCAGCTACCGCGGCACGACGCTGTTCACGACGCTCAGCCCCTGCATGATGTGTGCGGGCACGATCGTGCAATTCAAGATTCCCCGGGTCGTGATCGGCGAGAACCAGACGTTCGGTGGCAACGAGGATTTCCTGCGCTCGCACGGCGTCGAGGTCGTTTTGCTGAACGACCTGCGATGCGTCGAGCTGATGAAGCGCTTCCAGGCCGAGCATCCCGACATTTGGGCGGAAGACATCGGCGAAGACTGAGACTTCAGAACAGCGAAAAATACTCTCGCTGCTCCCAGTCGCTGACTTCCGCTTCGAAGCGGTCGATCTCCGCCTGCTTCAGCTTGAGATAGTAATCGACGAAGAAGTCGCCGAAGCCCGCGCGCAGGACCTTGTCGTCGTTGAGTGCGGCCAGCGCTTCGCCGAGCGAGCGCGGCAGGGCCGGCGCCTCGGTCGCATAGGGCGTATCGGCCGACGGGCCGGCGTCGAGCTTGCGGTCGAGCCCGTCCAGGCCGCTCACGATCTGGCTCGCCATATAAAGGTAGGGATTGGCGGCGGGCTCGCCGACGCGGTTCTCCAGGTGCGTGGCGGGATCGCCCGGCCCGCCCAGCACCCGGACCATGACTCCGCGATTGTCCTGGCCCCAGACGGCGTGATCTGGAGCGAGCGAGAACGGCCGGTAGCGCTTGTAGCCGTTGAGCGTCGGCGTCGAGAAGGCGGCCGCGCCGCGCGCGTGATGCAGCAGGCCCGCCATGTAGTGCATGCCAAGCGCCGACAACGGTTCGCGCCCGTCCATGAAGGCGTTGGTGTGTGTCTTGCGGTCCTTCAGCGACTGATGGAGATGCCAGCCGCTCGACATGACGTTGGCCAGCCGCGGCCGGCACATGAAGGTGAGGTGATAGCCGTGGCGCTGGGCGATCTGCTTGGCGGCACTCCTGAACAGCACCATGGCGTCGGCCGGCTCGAGACCCGTCCCGGCGCGGAAGGTGAACTCGACCTGGCTCGGCCCGAACTCGACCTCGATGGAGCGCAAGGGCAGGCCAAGATCGACGATGTTGGTGCGCAGGATCTCCAGGATGGGATCCATCTCGTCGTAACGCTGCTCGGTCAGATACTGGTAGCCCTGGTTCAGCAGCGACACGTCGGGCGGTTCGCCCGGCTGGCCGGGTTGACCCGCATCGCCGATGCCGAGCCGGTTCTTCTCCAGCTTGAACAGATGGAACTCGACTTCCAGGCCCGCAAAGAAGTCGTAGCCGCGATCGGCCAGGGTCTTCAGTGCGCGCTTGTAGACATGACGCGTGTCGAGCGGCATGGGGCGGCCGTCGGCAAGGAAGATGTCGCACAGCATCCAGCCCGAATGCGGCGCCCAGGGCAGGGCACGGAAGGTGGCGGGATCGGGCAGCATCAGCACGTCAGCGGCGCCCTCCAGCTCCTTCATGCCGAAGCCCGCGCCCGGCTGCCAGACCGGGAACACCGTGCGGTGCGCGGTGTCCTTCAACAGCATCGTGGCTGAGAAGCCGACGCCGTTCTTCAGCGCGGCGTCGATCTCGCTCGCCGCGAACGTCTTGCCGCGCAGCACGCCGTGCTGGTCGGCGAAGGCCAACCGCACGACCGACATTTCGCCCGCCTGGATGCGGCGCTCGGCTTCGCGCGTCGCCGTCTTGCGTTCGTCCGTCCAGAGACCGGCCCGTTCGACGAGGGTCATGCTGAGGCTACGCCACCAGAGGCGAGCGCGTATTGGCGGCCCAGCTCGACTCCTTGCGGCGCCGCTCGTCGAACTCCTTCCAGTAGGACTCCCAACCCTCGGTCGGGCCCATGCCGTCGACGGTCGCCGGCCCGAGAATGGTGGCCGCCCGCGCCGGGTCGAGCCACATCGGCGGTTTCTCGCCACGACCCACCTGGCCGATCGCCGAGAGCAGCAGGCGGCGATAGGCGATGATCGCCTTGTCGCTGTAACCCAGATGCTCGCGCGTGCGGTCCTGGATCTGGCCCTGGCTCTCGATCGCCCATTGGTCGTGCACGTTGATGTCGAAGCCCATGCCGGTGAAGGTCTGGGTCTTCTGCTCGGCGATATTGTAGCCGTAGTTGTTCTGCCGGCCGATCCGAGGCTTGTAGTCCGGCAGCTCGTAGAGCTGAAGCCTTTGCTCGCGCATCTGCTGGTGATCGACCGGCTTACCGAAGCTGGTGAAGATCGCGTACCAGTAGCAGGACTCATCGTCGATCGGCACATGCCACTGGGTGATGGTTATCTCCGTGCTCATCGGGATCACGAAGGCGTAGGGGAAGACGAGGTTGGTCACCCGCACGTGCGTGTGCTTCTCGCTGATCCTGCGCAGCGTGAACAGGCGCAGCCCGTAGTCGGTGCCCTCGACGTCGATGGTCGGCCGCGCGTGCTCGCGCATCATGCGGCTCATCGGGATGTTCGAATCGGCGGAGTTGGCGCGGAACTGCTTGCCGTAGGCGTCGCCCGACGGATCCTCGTCCTCGTAGAAGCGATGCAGGTAGGAGGCGTGGGCGGGATCGATGCCCACTTCCAGCGCCTGCAGCCAGTTGCAGTCGATCAGGCCTTTGAAGGCGAAGGCGTGGGTGGCGGGCGCCAGGAAGCAGTCGAAGTCGGGGAAGGCCGGGGCCTCGCCCCCTTGCACATTGATGGGGCCCAAGTAGGCGAAGATGATCCCGTTCTTGACCACGACCGGATAGCTCTTCTGGCGCACGCGCTGGCAGAGCACGCTGCCGTCGGGCTCGGCCGGAGTCTCCAGGCACTTGCCGTCGACGTCGAACAGCCAGCCGTGGAACAGGCAGCGCAGCCCGGCATCCTCGAGCCGGCCGTAGGCGAGGTCAGCGCCGCGATGCGGGCAGCCCCGATCGAGCAGGCCGTGTCGCCCGCGCTCGTCGCGGAACAGCACGAAATCCTGGCCCAGCACGCGCACGGCCTTGGCCGGCCGCTCGTCGGGCAACTCGTCGGCAAGCGCCACCGGATGCCAGTAGTGGCGCATCAGCGCGCCGCACTTGGTGCCGGGTCCGACGCGGGTGATCAGGTCGTTTTGCTCGTGGCTCATCATGGTGTGGCTGCCCTCTGGCCGACTATAGGCCAAGACAGAGTGTTACATTAACGAACATTCGTTCTATAATGGATTATTCAGCAATCCGCCTTTTCCTGGCAAGGCCCCATGAGCAGCGCATGAGCAGACTGCGTCCGCAAGATGCCGAGAAGCGCGCCCAGCGCGCCGACGCGGCCGATTTCTCCGAGGCCCTGGCGCGCGGGCTCAGCGTCATCGGCGCCTTTGACGACCAGCGCCGGCAGATGACGCTGAGCGACGTGGCCCGCGCCGTCGACCTGCCGCGCGCCACGGTGCGGCGGGCGCTGGCGACGCTTGTGGCGCTCGGCTACCTGGAGGCCGACGGCCGGCTGTTCCGGCTGACGCCGCGCATCCTGAAGCTCGCGATCGCCTATCTCTCGTCCGATCCCGTGCCGAGCATCCTGCAGCCGGTTTGCGAACGCCTGTGCCGTCAGGTCGGCGCCTCCTGCTCTGTGGCGGTGCGGGACGGCGAGGAGGCGGTGATGATCGCGCGCGCCGTGCCGGCGCGGCCGCCGTCGGTCGGCCTCGGCGTCGGCTATCGCCTGCCGGTGTTCTGCAGCGCGCTCGGCCGCGTATTGGCCAGCGCCATGCCCGATGTCGAGCTCGACGCCTTCCTTGCGCAGTTGAAGCCGGTCCGCTTCACGCGGCAGACCGTGGTGTCCAAGCCCGAGATCCGCCGCCTGATCCTCGATGTCCGCAAGAAGGGCTATGCGCTCGCCGACCAGGAGGCCGAAATCGGCATCCGCTCGATCGCCGTGCCGCTGGTCCGTTTCGACGGCAAGGCTGTGGCGGCCCTCAATATCGGCGTGCAGCCCGAGCAGGTGTCGGCCAAGGCGATGATCGCGGACTATCTGCCTCTACTCCTAAGGGAAGCGGCGGCGCTCAAGGAGCGGCTGGTCTGACAGGAGCACTACAGGTCGGTTCCCTAATCAGTCCCTCGATCTTTTACTGGCGGAAACCGGACCGGCTGCTTGCTCACCTGCCCTTGGCTTGACGAACCCGGTTCCCGAGGCTGCCGAAATGTCTTTTGTCGACCCCGGCCGTGGCCTTCGATGCAGCGCCATCGAGCAGGAGCTTGCGCAAACGTTCCCGATCCTGATCGGCGCGGATCAGCTCGTGGACATATTCGCTGCTCGTGGCAGGTGGCAAAGCGCGGCTATGGTAAATTTGGCAAGATCGGCTTCGGTGGTCGCGTCGACAGCGGTCGACTTGAACCCAGGAACCGCCTTCGCGAGGCGGGCCCGGGTCGGCAAGATTGACAGCACTGCCTGCACCGACCGGCGTTGTGATCGATCGAGGCACTAAGGATTGTGTCTCCATCGATCGCCGCGAGGGCGTCGCGACCCCTATCGCGACCCCTATACGGTGCGAAAGAATTATGTGATCCGTCGGCCTGGCCATACTGTAGTAATTCTCTTGACATTGTGTTAAACCGTAGTTATTGCGCAGACATAGACCACCGTGCCAGCCGACGAGCCGCAGGCTGGGGATTAACCCGTCTGGAACGCCAGTCTATACAGGGCTCATGACCTCCTCTCTCAACGGCATGCCGGGCCCGACCTCCCGGCACTATTTCTCCCAACGCCTGCGTCTTCACTATGTCGACTGGGGCAATCCCGAAGCCCCGCCGCTCCTGCTGGTGCATGGCGGCCGTGACCATTGTCGCAACTGGGACTGGGTGGCCCAGGCGCTGCGCGACGATTGGCACATCATCTGCCCCGACCTGCGCGGGCACGGCGACAGCCAGTGGTCGCCTGACGGCAACTACGCCATGTCGTCCTACATCTACGACCTCGACCAGCTCATCCATCAACAGGGGCTGGCGCCGGTGACCATCGTTGCCCATTCCTTGGGCGGTAACATCTGCCTGCGCTATGCCGGAATCTTTCCCGACAAGGTGCGCAAGCTGGTCGCCATCGAGGGGCTGGGCCCGTCACCCAAGGCGATCGCCGAGCGCGGCAACAAGACGATGGGCGAGCGCATGCGCGAATGGGTCGGCGAGCAGCGCAAGCTCTCCGGCCGCCAGCCGCGGCGCTATCCCACCATCGAGGACGCCTTCAAGCGCATGCAGGCGGAGAACGCGCATCTATCGGCCGAGCAGGCGCGGCATCTCACGCAGCAGGGCGTCAACCAGAACGAGGACGGCACTTATAGCTGGAAATTCGACAACTACGTCCGCACTTGGCCGCCCTACGACATGAGCTACCGCGCCATCGAGGAGCTGTGGTCGGAGATCACCTGCCCGACGATGTTGATCTACGGCAAGGAGAGCTGGGCCTCCAATCCAGAGAAGGACGGTCGCCTAAAACACTTCAGGAATGCCGAGGTCGTGGAGTTCGACCAGGCCGGCCACTGGGTGCATCATGACCGGCTGCACGATTTCCTCACGACGACGGCGGAGTTCATCAAATGAAGGCGGCGATCTTCCGTGCTGGCGACATTGTCGTCGGTGATATTCCTGAGCCAAAGCCCGCGGCGGGCCAGGTTCTGGTCAAGACGCTGGCCTGCGGCATCTGCGGCTCGGACCTGCATGCCGCCCAGCACGCGCCGCGCATGGTCGAGATGTCGAAGCGCGTGTCCGGCCGGGTTGCCATGGATCTCTCGCGTGACGTCGTGTTCGGCCACGAATTCTGCTGCGAGGTGCTGGATTACGGTCCCGACACCGAGCGCCGCTTGCGGCCTGGCGCGCGTGCCGTGTCGATGCCGGTCATGCCGTTGGGCGGAGACGTGCGCACCACTGTCGGCTATTCCAACGAGTATCCGGGCGGCTACGCCGAGCGCATGGTGCTGGCTGCACCTCTGCTCCTGGAAGTGCCCAACGGCCTTCCCGCGGACCATGCCGCGCTGACCGAGCCGTTGGCCGTCGGTATCCATGCGGTGGAGAAGGCGGCGCTGGCCCGCGACGACGTCCCTCTGGTCGTGGGCTGCGGGCCGGTCGGGCTCGCCGCCATCGTCGGGCTGCGCCTGAAAGGCGTCCGGCCGATCATCGCCGCCGACTTCTCGCCCAAGCGGCGCGAGCTTGCGGCCAAGATGGGCGCCGATATCGTAATCGATCCGTCCAAGGAGACGCCTTACGCCAAGTTGCCGGTCGGCCGCCGCGCGGTGATCTTCGAATGCGTGGGCGTGCCTGGCCTGCTGCAGCAGATCTTCGAAGCCGCACCGCGAGACGCCCGCATCGTCGTTGCCGGCGTCTGCATGGAGCCCGACCGCATCGAGCCGTTCTTCGGAATCGTCAAGGAGCTCGCTCTGCAGTTCGTGCTTGGCTACACGCCCGAGGAGTTCGCCCGCTGTCTGCGCCTGCTGGCCGAAGGGCAGGTCGACGGCCAGGCGTTGATCACCGGCAAGGTCGGGCTCGAGGGCGTGAAGGATGCCTTCGTCGAGCTGGCCAATCCCGAGCGCCACACCAAGATTTTGGTCGAACCGTGGCGTTGACGAGGGGCCTGCCTGTTGACCGGCAGGCGGCTGATTGATAGCGCTTGCGCCGCTCAAGGGAGGAGTCAAATGAAACTCTACAACTCCGTCGGGCCCAACCCGCGCATGGTTCGCATGTTCATGGCCGAGAAGGGCTTCGACGTACCCAAGGTCGAGATCGACCTGCGCGGCGGCGAGAACCGCCGCGAGCCCTACGCGACCAAAGTCAACCCGGCCGGCCAGTGCCCGGCGCTGGAGCTTGATGACGGCACCGTGCTGGCCGAGATCACGGCGATCTGCGAGTACGTCGACGAGAAGAAGAAGGACACGCCGTCGCTGATCGGCGGCACGCCGGAGGAGCGCGCCAAGACGCGCATGTGGACGCGCCGCATCGACCTCAACATCGCCGAGCCTGCACTCAACGGGTTCCGCTTCTCGCAAGGACTGAAACTGTTCGAGAACCGCGTCCGCTGCATTCCCGAGGCGGCCGATGGCCTGAAGGCCACGGCGCAGGACAAGCTCAAGTGGCTCGACGGCTTGATGGGCGCCAAGCCTTTCGTTGCCGGCGACAAGCTCACCATGGCCGACATCATGCTGTTCGCCATGGTCGACTTCATGGGCCAGGTCGGCCAGCCGCTGTCGGCCGATTGCAAGAACCTCACCGCCTGGTACGGCCGCATGAAGGCCCGCCCCAGCGCGGCCGCCTGATCCGGAGACTTTTACGATGCGTTGCCTGACTGCCGTGCTGGCCGTCCTCTTTGCGACCCTGGTCGCCGGGACCGGCTTCGCCCAGGGCGATACGCCCAAGGGCCTGTTCCTGACCACGGACTATCCTTCGCAAACCGTCCGCGCCGGTGAGGTCACGACCATTCGACTGAAGCTCACCAACGCCGGGCTGCCGCCCGAGCCGGTGGCGCTCGCGCTCAAGGACGTGCCGGCCGGCTGGAAGATCGACATCCTGGGCGGCGGCCAGCCCGTCGCGGCGGCGATGCCGGGCGTCAACCAGGACGTCGGCCTGCAGCTTCGCGTCGAGGTGCCGAAGGATGCCAAGCCTGGATCGAGCAAGGTCCTGATCAGCGCCAAGGGGCCGATCGCCCAATCGGTCGAGCTGCCGCTCACGCTCACCGTCGGCACCGAGACGCCGGCCAAGCTCAGCATCAAGTCGCGCCTGCCGTCGCTGCGCGGCACGCCGCGCTCGGCCTTCGAGTACACCATCACCGTCGGCAACGACAGCGGCAAGGACCTGACCGTGGCGCTGTCGGCGCAGGGGCCGGCCAACTTCCAGACCACCTTCACCGAAGGCTTCGGCTCCAACGAGATCAGCTCGATCCCGATCGAGGCCGGCCAGACCAAGGACATCAAGGTGAAGGTGACGCCGCCGCGTGACGTCAAGGCGGGCGACTATCCGGTGCTGGTCAAGGTGGCGTCGGAAGGTGCCACGGCCGAACTGCGTGTGACGCTGCAGGTGAGCGGCCAGGGACGGCTCGCGCTCTCGACCAGGGACGGTCGCCTGTCGGGCGAGGCCGAGGTCGGCAAGTCGTCGACCTATACGCTCGTGCTTGCCAACGACGGCACCGCGCCGATCGAGGAAGTCGAGATGTCGGGGACGGTGCCGACCAACTGGAAGGTCGAGTTCAACCCCAAGACCATCCCGAGCCTCGCGCCCAACGAGAAGAAAGACGTGGCTGTGGTGGTGACGCCGGCCGACAAGGCGATCGCCGGCGACTACGTGGCCTCGTTCCGCGCCAACGGGCGGGGCGAATCGGCGTCGGCCGACTTCCGCATCACCGTCACCACCTCGACCCTGTGGGGCATCGTCGGCGTCGGCATCATCGCCGTCGCCCTGCTGGTCCTGCTGGGCGCCGTCGCGCGCTTCGGCCGGCGCTGAACGGGCGACAATGGCTGACAACGTCATCGAGGCGCGCGGGCTGCTGAAGCTCTATGGCAGCCAGCGCGCCGTCGACGCCATCGACCTCGAGATCCATCGCGGCGAGATCTTCGGCCTGCTCGGGCCGAACGGCGCGGGCAAGACCACGGCCATCCTGATGATGCTGGGCCTGACCGAGATCAGCGGCGGCTCGGTCGAGGTCCTGGGCTTCAATCCGGTGCGCGAGCCGCTCGAGGTCAAGCGTCGCGTCGGCTACCTGCCGGACTCGGTCGGCTTCTACGACCATCTGACGGCGCGCGAGAACCTTGCCTATACGGCGCGGCTTCTTGATATTCCGCGCTCGCAGGCTGGACGCCGCATCATGGAGGCGCTGGAAAGCGTCAAGCTGGCCGACGTTGTCGATAAGCGCGTCGCCACTTTTTCACGCGGCATGCGCCAGCGGCTGGGCATCGCCGAGATCGTCATGAAGCAGGCCGAGGTCGCGATCCTCGACGAGCCGACCTCGGGGCTGGATCCGCACGCCACCTTCGAGCTGCTGGAGATGATCCGCGGCCTGAAGAGGACCGGCGTGGCGGTGCTGCTCAGCTCGCACCTGCTCGATCGCGTGCAGAGCGTCTGCGACCGCGTGGCGCTGTTCAACAAAGGCAAGATCGCCCTGATGGGCACGGTGGTGCAGCTCGCCAACCAGGTGCTGGGCGCGGGCCATCCCATCCTGGTCGAGGCGCAAGGCATCGATGTTGCCGCAGCGTTGCGCGGCGTCGAGGGCGTGCAAAGCGTCGTGCCGGAGGGCCCTCAAGAGAGCGGAGGGGGCGCGTGGCGGGTCATGGCCGACCGCGACGTGCGCGCGGCGGCGGCGCAGCGCATCGTCTCGGCCGGCGGATCGCTGACGCGACTGGCCGACCTCCAGCCCAGTCTCGAAGAAGTTTACACGCGCTACTTCCAGGAGGCGCGCCATGCCGCGTAGTGCCGTGCGGCGCGCCGGCTCGCCGTTCACCGGCCTGCGCCCGGTGTTCATGAAGGAACTGTCCGATCACCTGAGCAGCGTCCGCATGCTGGTGCTGACGCTGTTCGTGATCGTGTTCGGCGCCTTGCCGGTCGGGTTCGCGCTGAACGACCTGCGCAACGTCGTGGTGTCGGATCCCTACCTGTTCCTGCGTATTTTCACCGTTACGCCAGAACGCGTCGGCCTGTCCTTCATCGAAGCGTTGAACTTCATCATCCCGCTGATGGCGATCGGGCTCGGCTTCGACTCCATCAACAGCGAATTCAACCGCCGGACATTGTCACGCGTACTGTCGCAGCCGCTCTATCGCGACGCGCTGCTGCTGGGCAAGTTCCTGGGCGGCCTGGCCACGCTCGCCGTGGCGCTGGTGGCGCTGTGGCTGATCGTGCTGGGCGCCGGGCTGCTGCTTCTCGGCCTGCCGCCGCGCGGCGTCGAGGTGGCGCGCGGTATCGGCTTCCTGGTCGTGGCCATCGCCTATGGCGGTGTATGGCTGGCGGTGGCGATGCTGTTCTCGGTGATCTTCCGCTCGACGGCGACCTCGGCGCTCTGCAGCCTCGGCCTGTGGCTCTTCTTCCTTATTCTGTGGCCGATGATCGCCTCGGTCATCACCGTCGGCTTCACGCCGTCTCAGTTCACGTCCATCGATCAGATGGTTGCCGTCGCCGAACTGGGCCAGGCCTTGGAGCGGCTGTCGCCCAACATCTTGTTCCGCGAGGCCGTGGTCGGGCTGCTCAATCCCGAGACGCGTTCCCTGGGCTTCATGCTGCCGATGCAGATGCGCGGAGCGATTCCGGGCGCGCCGCTGCCGCTCGACCAGAGCCTGATCCTGATCTGGCCGCCGCTCACCGGACTGATCGCCGGCATGATCGTGCTGTTCACGGTGGCCTACATCGTCTTCCAGCGCGAGGAAGTAAGGGCCTGAAGAACTGGACCCCATCGGCCGCCCATAACAACGCGCATTGGTGCGACGCGGTCTGCCGCGCGCACGGGCGGCCCGGCACCTTCCTGCCGCCCATGTGGGTCAATGCCCGGGAGGTGCCGCGCTTCTATCCCAACGCGGTGACCCTGGCGCACGACGACGCCTCCATCGCCGAGCAACTGAGCAATATCGAGGTCCTGCAGAAGTCGAACCTGCCCGGCCGCTGGGCGGTGAAGGACAGCTTTCAGGCGCTCGACCTCTCGCGCCGCGGCTTCGACGTGCTTCAGGAGGCGTCGTGGATCCGCAGCGTAATGCCGACCGGGAGTTCGGCGACCGACATCGAATGGCAGCGCGAGACCCAGGGCAAGGCGCCCTGGCCCTACGACGATCCGAACTTTGCGATGTTCACTGGCCGGCGCGGCTTCAGCGTGGTGGCCGGCGGCATGCTCTATCGTGCCGCCGGCGTCGCCGGTCTCAGCAACGTGGTGGCCGAGGCGGCTGATGCCGTCACCGTCTGGCGTTCATTGATCCTGCTCGCCAGTCGGACATTTCCGCGCCTGCCGGTGGTCGGCTACGAATCGGGCGGCGAGCTTGCCGCCGCCCTCGACGCCGGTTTCGAGATCGGAGATCCCCTGAAGATCTGGGTCAGGGCGCGGGATTGAGTGCGGCGGCGAGCAACAGGCCGCCAACGAGTCCGATGTTCGTCTGGAAGGCGTTGGCGAACGCGATCCGATCTTCTCCTTCCTTGTCCCAGAAGTTCACAAGCAGGACACTGGCAACGACGGTGAACAGGATGAGGCCGAGCGAGGCCCACGTGACGAAGAAGCCGAGCACGAGCGCGAGGCCGGCGACGATCTGAAAGCCGGTGCCGGCAAGAAGGGTGGCGCACGGGAACGGCACGCCCCTTGCCGCCACGGCAACCGTCAGCACCGGCACGATCAACAGGTGACGAAGGCCGGCGACGACGAACATGCCGCCGAGCAGAATTCTTCCAGCCACGACGACGAGGTCAGCAGACATCAGCTATCTCCGTAGCCGCAGGCTTTCAGCGCCGCGATCATGTGCGCCGGCGGCGGCGCCTCGACCACGATCGGCGGCTTGCTCTTCGACAAGGGCAGCACAATGCCGCGCGAATGCAGGTGGAGCTGCTGGCCGGGCTCGGTCGTGCCATAGAGCCGGTCGGCGATCACCGGGCAGCCCGCGGCCGCGCAGTGAACGCGGATCTGATGCGTGCGGCCGGTCTCGGGTTTCAGCTCCAGCCAGGTCATGTCCGGTCCACGGCCCAGCGCCTTGTAGCGCGTGACCGCGGTCTGGCCCTTGTCGGAGACTTTTACTGACCAGCCGCTCCTGGTGTTCACCTTCAGAAGCTTCTCGTCGAACACGCCCTCGTCGGCCGGCGGCGCGCCGCGCACGACGGCCCAGTAGGTCTTCTCGGTGTCACGGCCGGAGAACAGCCGGCCAAGCTTGGCCAGCGCCTTGGGATGGCGGCCCAGCACCAGCACGCCCGATGTGTCGGCGTCGAGCCGATGGGCGAGCGCCGGCGGCCGCGGCAGGCCGAAGCGCAGCGCGTCGAAGCACTCCTCGAGATTGGGCGCCTTGCTGGGGCCGGCATGCACGGCAAGCCCGGCCGGCTTGTCGATCACCAGGATCAATCCATCGCGATGGAGGACGCGCGCCTGGATCTCGGTGGCCGTGAGCGGCGGCGGCCGCCTCAGAGGTCCGGCCATCGGTCGAGCCGGCGTTCGCTCGCCTCGTAGAGCGCGGCCGCGCGCAGCACGGAGGCTTCGTCGCGGAAGCGGCCGACGAACTGCAGGCCGATCGGCAGGCCTTGGCCGTCGTAGCCGCAGCACACCGTGAGGGCAGGGTGGCCGGTGATATTGAACGGCATGGTGTAGGGAAACCAGTTGCGCCTGAGCTCGCCCGCCTCGACGCCGTCGATCCTGATCGGCTCGAACAGGTCCTGGTCGATGGGCAGGGCGGTGCGCGACAGTGTCGGCGTCACCAGAGAGTCGGCCGTCTCGAACCAGCCCTGGACGCGACGGAAGAGATCGGTGCGCTGGAACATCGCGTGCTGATAGTCCGCGCCCGTCCACTCGGCGGCCATGGCGACCTGACGAACCAGCGACGGCGACAGCCGGTTGTCCTCGCGCCGCAGGAGGTGGTCGAAACGCGCTCGCCAGGTCGTGTGGTTGAGGACCTTCCAGATCGGCTCCATGTTGGGCAGGTCGTCTGGCAGCTCGACGAGCTCGGCGCCGAGGTCCTTCAGCTTGACCAGTGCCTGCTCGAAGGCCGAGCGCACGTCCTTGGCGACGAACGTGTTGCCGAGGGTGACGCTGAAAAGGATGCGCCTGCCTGAAAGGTCGCCCTCGGGACGCGCGGCGGCGATGTAGTCCTGCGGCGGAACGCCGATCGACCAGGGATCGGATGGGTGAGGGCCCGCCATGGCCTGCAGCATTAGGGCCGTGTCCATCACCGTGCGCGTCATCGGCGTCACATAGGTGTAGTTGCCGAAGGCATCGGCGACCTGGCTGTGCGGGATGACGCCGTTGCTCTGTTTCAGGCCGACCATGCCGTTGGCCGCCGCCGGAATGCGCGTCGAGCCGCCGCCGTCGGTGGCGATGCCGATCGGCCCGATGCCGGCCGCGACAGCAACCGCGGCGCCGCCGCTCGAGCCGCCGGACGTGCGTTCGGCACTCCAGGCGTTGCGCGTGCGCCCGAACAACGGTGCGTCGGTCAACGCCTTGTGGCCGAACTCCGGAGTCGTCGTCTTGCCGAACAGGACGGCGCCGGCCTGTTTCAGGCGCGCCGCGCAGACGGCGTCTTCCTTGGGCACGTTGTCGTCGTGGTGCAGCGAACCGAAGGTCGTGCGCACGCCCGCGGTGTTCACCAGATCCTTGGCCGCGAAGGGGATGCCATGCAGCAGGCCGAGCGGCTTGCCTCCCATGACGGCGTCTTCCGCGTGCTTCGCGGCTGCACGCGCCTGGTCGGCGGCGATGGTGATGAAGCAATTCAGCACGGGCTGAAGCTTCTCGGCGTGGGCGAGGACGGCGTCCGTGAGCTCCACGGGTGATATCTTTCTGGCCGCGATCTCTTCGCGCAGGACCGAGGCGGGCAGGCGGGTGAGCTCACTCATTTCAGCAGCCCCCGTGCCGCCAGATTGCGCATCAGCGCCGATACACCGAACGTCCACGGCGCGATCTTGTCGCAATGATTGACGCGGTTGGTCAGCGTGCCGAGCTTGGGCGAGCGGATCGAGACCAGGTCACCCACCATGTGGGTGAAGCCGTGGCCATCCGGCTTGCGCTGCTCGGTCGGCGCGAACAGCGTGCCGGTCATCAGCACCATGCCGTCGGGATACTGGTGCGTTTCGCCCATGGCATGGCGTACGAGATCGAGCGGGTCGCGACTGATCTTCGACAGATCGCTCGAGCCGCGCAGGCGGAACTGGTCGGGACCGGTGACTTCGAGATCGACCTTGGCCTGGCGCACGTCGTCGAGCGAGAAAGTCGCGTCGAACAGGCGCACGAAGGGGCCGATCGCGCACGAGGCATTGTTGTCCTTGGCGATGCCCAGCAGCAGCGCGCTGCGGCCCTCCATGTCGCGCAGATTGACGTCGTTGCCGAGCGTAGCGCCGACGATCGTGCCCTTGGCGCTGACGACCAGCGTCACCTCGGGCTCGGGGTTGTTCCAGTCGGAGTCCGAGCGGATGCCGATCTCCGCGCCGTAGCCGACGGCGGCCATGGGCGGCGCCTTGGTGAAGATCTCGGCGTAGGGACCAATGCCGACTTCCAGGTAGGGCGACCAGGCGCCGCGGGCCATCAGCGTCCTCTTCAGCGCCTCGGCCTCCGGCGAGCCGGGCTTGATGGTCGTGATGTCGGCGCCGATCAGGGAGTTCAGCTCCTTGCGCACCTGGTCGGCACGGCTGAGGTCACCCTTGGCGTGCTCCTCGATCAGCCGTTCGAGCAGGCTGACGGCGAAGGTGACGCCGGCTGCCTTGATGGCCTGCAGGTCGATCGGCGCCAGCAGGTGCGGCATCACGTCCTCGAGCGAGCCGATGCGTTCACCCTTGGTCCGGGCCAGCTTCAGGGGATCGGCGGCATTGCAGAGGTCGGCCACCGTCGGGGCGGCGGCGGTGATGTCGAACACGCCCTCCGTGCGCACGGCGACGACACTGGGGCCGTCCCTGCGCTGGACCCGCCCGATCAAGGTGCCCGCAGTGCCGTCTTCAGGAAGGATTTCTGCCACTGGACGTCTCCGGCGCTTCGTTGCAATAAGGGCGCGCCACTCCTCGGAGAAATCAAATCATGGCCGCAGCGCGGATCAAAGGCGTTCTTTCGCCGGTCGTCACCCCCTTCAAGCGCGACCTGTCGCCCGACATCGGCCGCTTCATCGCGCACTGCAAGTGGCTGCTCAGCCAGGATTGCGGGCTCGCGGTGTTCGGCACCAACTCCGAGGCCAACTCCATGTCGGCCAAGGAGCGCATGGGGCTCCTTGAGGCCATCGTCTCGGCCGGTGTGCCGACCGACCGCATGATGCCCGGCACGGGCGCCTGCTCGATCAACGAGGCAGCCGAGGTCAGCGCCCATGCCACCGAGCTCGGCGTCGGCGGCGTGCTGATGCTGCCGCCCTTCTACTACAAGGGCGTGCCGGAGGAGGGCCTCTTCCGCTTCTTCTCCGAGGTGGTGCAGCGCGTTGGCGACGACTGCTTGCGTGTCTATCTCTATCACATCCCGCCGGTGTCGGCGGTGCCGATCACCCACAAGCTGGTCGAGCGGCTGATGAAGGCGTATCCCAAGCAGATCGCCGGCATGAAGGACAGTTCCGACGACTGGGCGCACACCAAGAGCATGATCGACGCCTTCGCCAAGGATGGCTTCGACGTCTTCTCGGGCAACGAGAAGCCCCTGATCGACAACATCAAGTCGGGCGGCGCGGGCTGCATCAGCGCCACGGCCAACATCAACCCGGGCAAGATCGCCGAGACCTACAAGAAGTACGTCACGCCCGAAGGCGAGAAGCTGCAGGGTTTGATCAACGAGGTGCGCGGCGTCATGCAGGGCTACGTCATGATCCCGGCGCTGAAGTACTGCATCGCCCACTACGGCAGCGACGCCGCCTGGACGCCCGTGCGTCCGCCGCTGGTCGAGACCGACGAGAAGGCGGGCTCGGACATGATCGCCAAGCTCGACAAGCTCGGCTTCACCATGCCGGGCCTGAAGCAGGCGATGGCGGTGGCGGCGGAATAGTCTCAGGCCATTTGACATCGCGGTACCACGACCCACATAGCGTGGATGTCCACGCTGGGGTTGTGGCTGGTGTCCGTTGTCGCGGTCGCCGCCTATCTCGCGCTTGCCGTGCTCGGGATGGGTGGTCTCGACGCGTTCTTTGTGCACCCGCCCTTGATCGCTCTCTTGGTCATCACGCTCGTCATGGCCGTGGCAGCGTTGTTCAGCTCGGGAAATCTCAGCCCCGGTGAACGGGAAGATCACGGCAATCGCTGGGTGCTTGCCGCCTTCGGCGTAATCGGGCTGCTGTCGGCGTGGTTGCCGGCCTGCACCGACGCCAAGGAATTCTGGACCATCGACGGCGACACCGTTCGCTGGATCGGCGTCGCGCTCTACACCGCCGGCGGCGTGCTGCGATTGTGGCCGGTGTTCGTGCTTGGCCGGCGATTCAGCGGCCTCGTCGCCATTCAACCCGGCCATACGCTCGTGACCGACGGCATCTATCGGACCATCCGCAATCCGAGCTACCTCGGATTGCTCGTGCTGGCGCTAGGTTGGGCGCTTGCCTTCCGCTCGCTGGTCGGCGTGCTGCTGGCTGCGCTCATGATCGTTCCGCTGATCGCGCGCATCCGGTCGGAGGAGGCCCTGCTGCGCTCTCAGTTCGGGGCTGCATACGACGACTACTCCGCCCGCACGTGGCGGCTTCTGCCGGGCATCTACTAGGGGCGAGTTGTAGCCAGTCTGCGCTCGGCACGGTCCGCGCAGACTGCTCTAGCGCTGGTTGCAAGATTTTCTTGAGCGCGCTGCACGCATTCGTTAGCTTCCCCACCAAGCAAGGATAATGAACTCTTTGGGGGGGGGACCATGGGATATCCAGCCTGCATTCGTGCGGTGATCGCTGTCGGCCTGTTGGCCGCGCTCGGAGCCTGCGCCGACGGATGGTCGACGTCGCAGGTGTCGCCTCAGGCCGCCGCGGCCGGACGGGCGCCGACGCCGGTCGACCAGATCCAGATCTTTGAGGGCGATGTCGCTGACAAGCCGTACAAGTCGCTGGGCGAAGTGTCGGTGACGGTCAACAAGACCACTCTATTCAACGCCGATCCGACTCGCGAGATGGTGAATCAGAGGCTGCGTCAGCAGGCTGCCAAGCTCGGCGCTGACGCCGTCATCCAGGTCCGCTACGGGACGGTCGGCGTCTCGGCATTAAGCTGGGGATCGCTCGACGGAAAGGGTCGGGCAGTCGCTTATGAAAAACAGTAAGGCCGCCGTCTGGGTCCTGCTGTTGCTGGCCGCCGGTTGCGCGCGCAGCGCACCGCCGCTGCCGCCGGACCTCGGCCACCTGCCGCCCGAGCAGCGGCTGCTGATGGGCGATGCCGAGACTCCCGAAGGCAGGATGGACTGCCCGGCGCTGCAGCAGGAGGCGGCGCAGAACCGGGCGCAGATCCGCCAGTACGAGGGAGTCATCCTGGCGAACCGGGGACACAACCAGGCTGTCGGCTATATCGGCGGCGTGGTCTTCGTTCCTGCGCTGCTGGCGGTAAAGAACGACAACGACGCCAAGAAGAACCTCGACCAGCTGCAGGCCAAGGCGGACCGCCTCGATCGTCTTGGCAAGGCGAGGGGCTGTCCGATCACGCCCTAGCTGCGTGCGATGTCCGCTCCACAGGCGGCGAGCTTCGTTGCCATGCCGTCGTAGCCGCGATCCAGATGGTCGAGACCGTCGAGGGTTGTTTCCCCCGCAGCGCCCAACCCAGCCAGGACGAGGGCTGCCGCGGCGCGCACGTCGGTGCAGGTGACCGCGGCACCATGCAATTGCTCGACGCCCCTGATCCGCGCCGTGCGGCCGCGAACCGCGATGTCCGCGCCCATCTTTCGCAGCTCGTCGACGTGACGGAAGCGCTGCTCGAAAATATTTTCGGTGATTGCGCTGGTCCCCACGGCCGCAGCCAGCAACGCCATCGTCGGGGCCTGCAGGTCGGTCGCGAATCCGGGATAGGGGCCGGTCGTGAGATCGACGCCGATCAGGCCGTCCCTGGCCCGCCGCGCGACCACGCCTCATTCGGTATCGCAAAGGTCGATGCCGGCAGCATCGAATGACGCTGCGGCAGCGCCGAGCAACTCGACGCGTCCGCGTGGCAGGACCAGTTCGCCGTCGGTCAGCGCGGCGGCGCAGGCAAGCGTGCCGAACTCGATGCGGTCGGGCAGCACGGTGTGGACGGCGCCGCCCAGCAGCGCACCACCTTCGATGGTCAGGACGTGCGTGCCGAAGCCCGCGATCCTGGCGCCCATCGCGATCAGGCAGGCGGCCAGGTCGGCGATCTCGGGTTCCCGGGCGGCATTGCGGATGGTCGTCGTCCCCGCCGCGGCAACGGCCGCCAGCAGCAGATTCTCGGTGGTGCCGACCGACGGCTGGGGCAGCAGGATATCGGCGCCGCGCAGTCCATCGCGCGCCGTCGCTCGGATGGTGCCGTCAGTGAGCTCGATCGTGGCGCCCATGGCGCGCAGGCCCGTGACATGGAAGTCGATGCCCCGCAGGCCGATGGCATCACCGCCCGGCATCGGGAGCGCCGCCTCGCCGCAGCGAGCCAGCAATGCGCCGAGCAGCAGCACCGAAGCGCGCATGCGGGTGACCAGCTCGGCATCGATCTGCTGCGGCTGCACGCGATCGGCCGCGATCGTCACGGCGAGGCCCGAGTCGCTTGCCGACCAATGCATGCCGCAGCCCAGACGCTGCGGCAGTGCCGCCAGCACGGCGACATCGAGATTGGCCGGCACGTTTCGCAGCGTCACCAGATGCGGTGTCAGCAGTGTCGACACCATCAACGGCAGCGCGGCGTTCTTGGCGCCGCTGATCGGATAGGTGCCGACGAGCGGACGGCCGCCGCGGACGATCAGCCTGTGGACGGTGTTGGGCCGCCACCAAGGGGCGGCCGTCGAGAGGGAAGTGTTCATGGGCGAGACGATAATGGAGTCCGCGTTGACAGCGCCACCCGGCGCGGCTTATAGAATGTCCATGACCACGAACCTGCTCCAGAAGGGTTGGTACTTTACGCTGCTGAAATAGGCGGCGCGAAGGGTTGTGACCTGACGAAGCCGCCGCATCCCGGCGGCTTCTGTGTTTCTGGAGAGGGCCTCCGGGCCGCGGCGGGACCGCAAACGGAGGACGAGATGTCGATCGTTGAAGCTGAGGACAGGACGGCGTTGCCGCCGTCGATACGCGTGCGCCTGGCGGGCCCACGTGACTGCGCGGCGCTCGCCGCGCTGCTCGACGAGCCCGCGCATGCGCGCGAGCAGGTGTTGGCATGGCTGGCGACCCCCGGCACGACGCTCCTGGTGGCGCAGAGCGAGATCGGCGTGCTGGGCGTCGCCGTGCTGCTCACGCGCATCATGCCCAAGCCGGACGGTGGCATGCACAAGGTGGTCGAGGTCGACAATCTGGTGGTCCACCCAGACCAGCGCGGCCAGAGGATTGGACGGCGCCTGCTGGCGGCCGTCGTCGAATGGGCGCGTCAGCGGCGCGCCGCACAGGTCGAGGTGATGGTGGGCGACGCCAACCGCGACGCCCGGCGCTTCTACGAGGCCTTCGGCTTCGCCACGACGGCCGATCGGCTGGTGCTGGCGGCGTGACCGCTGAGCCGATCCGCATCCGCCAGGCGACCATGGGCGACTACGACGCCCTGGTCGCGCTGTTCGACGAGCTGGACGAGTTCCATCGCCTGGCGTGGCAGGATGTCTTCCGCCGCTTCGACGGGCCGGCGCGAACGCGCGGACAGATTGAGCAGTGGCTCGCGGGGCCCGGGTCGACGGTGCTGGTGGCGGAGATTGATCGGGAGGTCGTCGGCTTGGCCGTGTTGCTGACGCGTTCGCCGTCGGCCTTTGCCGGCGCCGTGCCGCTCAAGGTGATCGAGCTTGATAATCTGGTGGTGCATTCCAGCCTGCGCAGCCAGGGCGTCGGCCGCCGGCTGATCGAGGCGATTGTCGACTGGTCGCGGGGCCAGGGGGCCAGTCATGTCGGCGTCGCCGTGCACGCTTTCAACCGCGGTGCCCGCCGGTTCCACGAAAGAGCCGGCTTTGCGCCGTCGATCGATCGGCTCATGCTCGCAGTGTGACTTTTCGCACAGACGAGTCCCGGAACGCCGTTAGAGTTAGACTTGTGGTAGTGGCGGCCACTCGCCGTCTTCAACCGGAGTGAGCTGCACCGCTGGGGAGCGGGGATGCGGCGGTGGGCCAGGGTGGAAGTGTCGGCATGACGACGCTGAAGGCGTCGGCATTGGCCGAAGTATTGCTGAAGCGTCGACGACCAGTCAGTGGGATGGGCTTGCCGCCGTGCCTTGAATTCCCCAAAGATTTGATGACGCCAACAGCAGGTTAGATCGAAACATGCCTCCCTCCACGCCACTCAACTGGGTGAAGTCCAAATCGATCGGTCAGGTGTCGGAGATCGCTGTCCTGGCGCCGATCAAGCTGGGCCGGGTTCCCGGCGAGCGCCGGACCTACGAAGAGAGACTGCGGTCGGCGATCGACAATCTGACGACACGGGTCCAGCAGGGGATCCCGATCGAGCTCGACAGGATTCGCACTATTCATTTCGGCAGGATGATCATCATCCGACCCGAGCAGTATCTGGTCTATTCCGATGTGCCGGGGGTGCAGTACGACGAAACGGCCAGCGGGAAGGTACCGAAACCGATCGACGACTATGTCCCGCTCGAGACCCCCGCGGGAACGCCATCGACATTTCGCTCGTGGCTTCTGACGCTCGTCGAGTTCGACGGCGACATCCGGGTCTATTTCCGCGACATCGCCCAGTTCATCGCCGACGATTTCGATGCGCTCTTCCGCAATTGCGAGGACTATGGATCGACGCGCAAGTTCGAAGAGTTCTGGGCCTGGATCAAGCGATACCAGATCCAGAGCAATCTCTTCTACTCGCGCTATGGCGACCTCTCGGTGGTGCGCATCAAGCAACTCCAGGACTTCAAGCGTCGCTTCGACGAGTTCGTCGCCGAGGTGCGGCCGGCCAACGGGCTGCGCGCCACGTCGGTGGACGAGCTGTTCGACCAGTTTCTGGCAAGGACGCAGCAATACGCCAGTGATTTCCCGACACCTGGCGGGATCTACAAGAGCAAGGGCTGAAGGGGGCGGTGATGGCATACAATGAGGAGGCACGGAGGCTGCCAGAGACGCCCTCGGCGCTCGCAACCGCCGTGCAAGCCCATCTCGGCCGGGCTTCCCGTTTTGTCGACGGCAAGACGCGCAACTGGTCGCTGTTCTTCTTCTTCCGGATCCTGTCCAAGGCCCAGCTATCGGCGAAGCTGAAGCAGGTCGCGGCTGCGATCAACGTCCAGGCCGCGGGTGGCGTCGCGCCGGCAAATCTGGACGACAAGGACTCGCCGCAGGCACCCGCCCAGCTCTTTCTCGATTGGCTGAAGGTGCTCGTCGACGCCAGATCGGACGACTTCTGGAACACCCTCAGGGCAGAGTGCGGGAAGGCAGGAATGCCGCTCCCTCCAAAAGTCGGCGTCGACGGGGCCACGTGCGAGTTCCTTTTCCGGGCCATCGAAGACTTTTCGACGCGTTCATTCGCCGGACTGCCGGCAGGCTTCACCGCGTCGATCAAGGCGGACGTCGCGCGAGCGGCATATGTCACGCTTTCGAACCCCGACAACTTCAATGCCTTCGTAGCGGAGTTCGGCGATACCGCCGCTGCTGCCGGCCGCAAGGCACTGTCGAACGGCCTCGTGGGGGCATTCGCCTACGAACTGCTCCGCCAGTTCGCGCCAGCCCAATCAGGACAGAGGGACGGCGTTGTCCGGCCTGCTGTGCTGCGCAGCGAGGCCGTCGAAAAAGGGCTGAAGCAGGACAGCGACTCGGTTGAGAAGCAATGGGATCCGGTTCCGATCAATTTCACTTTCACCTTCCCGGGCCTGAAGGCGCTTCAACTCAGCGAACCGACACTCGCCTCCTTCCCCGAGACCTTCCGGCAAGGCATGGCAGCCCGCGCCGAGCGGCTCGGCGACATCGGACCGAGCGCGCCGGAGAACTGGGAGGGAGTCCTCGGGCTCGACTGCGTGCATGGCTATTTCACCGGCGGCTATCTCGTCGATGGCAACGACCTGCCGGTCACGGAGGACTTTCGGCGAAAGCTGCGCGACGATGTAGCCGCGTTCAACGATGGTACCGGGTGGGGTGACACGCTGCGAACCATTGTGACGGCGTTGTGCCTGCCGCTGGGCATGGAAA
The DNA here is from genome assembly GCA_009377525.1 of Rhodospirillales bacterium. Lineage (GTDB taxonomy): Bacteria > Pseudomonadota > Alphaproteobacteria > Reyranellales > Reyranellaceae > Reyranella. The sequence goes on along the minus strand of WHTW01000012.1, from coordinate 6,793 downwards.
TCCTGCATATCGAGCTCGGTGAAGATCCCTACGACGTCGACAAGGATGGCCGGGTCGTTCGCGCGCCGTACCGCATGGAGCACTTCGGCTTTCGCGACGGCATAAGCCAGCCGTTCGTCGACATGAGCCTCGCCGATCCGCTGCCGGGCGGCGGCACGCCGAGCCGCAATCGCACCTGGACGCCGGTCGCCCATGGCGAGATCTACCTCAGCGAGCGGGATGAAGACGGCAACGACCATCATCTTCCCACTCATCCATTGCTGCGCGAGGGCAGCACGTTCCTAGTCTTCCGCAAGCTCGAACAGGACGTCGCGACGTTTCGCGCGTATCTCGCAAGCCAGCGGCCACATGACCGTGCAGCCCAGGACAAGCTCGCCGCGCAGTTCGTCGGGCGCTGGCCGAACGGCACCCCGCTGATCGTGGCGCCCCATGCGCCGCAGGACCTGGGAGCCGATCCGGATGGGCTTCTAAACGATTTCCGCTACGCTGCGGATGATCCGAAAGGAAGCCGTTGCCCTCTCGGGGCGCATATCCGTCGGTCCAATCCGCGCGACATCGGCGGCACAAACGACGTGCGCCGCCATCGCATCCTGCGTCGCGGCATGGCGTACGGCGGCGCCCTCTTGCCGATGGATTCGCCGGGCGATGGCCGCAAGCGGGGCCTGCTGTTCATTGCCGCCAACTCGCGCCTGGATCTGCAGTTCGAAGTGATACAGGCCGACTGGATCAACAGGGGTGAGATCCTGGGCCAGGCCGGCCTCAATCGTTGTCCCCTGACCGGGGCCAATCTCGGTGGGACGGCCGATTCCTTCCTCGAAAGCGGCGCCGTGACGCCGGTGACGGGATTGCCGCCCTTCGTCATCACGCGCGGCGGCGACTATTTCTTCGCCCCCGGCGTCAAGGCCATGCGGGAGATCGCACACGGCGGCGACTTCAGCGTTCCTGCTGAGAAGTTGCCGTATGCGGGCTACAGCATGGGTGACGCCGCGACTCCCACGCTTCTCAGCGACGAGCGGATGAAGGCGGTCGTCGGCCAAATCCTCGGAGGAGCAAGAGACGTCGTGCGCGTCGGGATGCCGTCGGCGACTGCTTCCGATCCCGGTGCCGCGCCGATCGCATTCGTGGCCCGTGTTGCCCACGTCAAGCAGGCGCTCGGCAAGCGGACCGATGCAAACAAAGACATGATCACGTCAGTGGTTCATTATCAGGAAGCCATCCGGACGATCAGCACCGGCAATGACATGATCGTCAGCACCGAGCCGGACCGCATCACCGGCATGAAGCGTGCCTTGATGCTGGAGATCCTGGAAGCGGGCTGGAACAAGCTGTCAGCCGACGAGTCCGTCTATGTGCGCCTGGCGCGGATCACGAAGCAGAACATCGAGGCGACCCTGCGGCGAACGGCGTCCCGCCGGGCCATCGACATCGTTCACGACCTGGGTTCCGTGACGACCTACAACGTCATCAGCGAGCTGTTCGGCACGCCCGGCCCGGACTGGCTCACCGAGATGGCCGTAGCCTTGCCCTTCTCGCGCCAGCATATCACGCAGCTGGAGCCGGAGTGGCTTCTCGCCGTCCGCGCCGGCAAGCCCGAGGACGTCGGCCTCACGACTTGGCAGGTCTGGTCGATCCTGATGTTCGTCGACATCGTCGGCAACTACCTGCAGCAGGCTGAACTGAAAGTGCTCGGGGTGCAGGCCGGTCGGGAGTTCCTGACGCATATCGACCTGCTGATTGCAAAAGCCAGGGCGCAGCGGCCCGCTCCGCATACCAACCTGCTGGCGGCATTCGTCGATCTGGAGGCGACGTTCACCAACCCGGCGCAGCCGAACCACCTGACGGTCGAGGCCTACTATGGCCTGGTCCGCATGTTGCTTCTGGAAGTCGCAAGCTCGGCAATCGTCATTCCAGCGACGCTGGGCGGGGTCGTCCACACGGCGCTGAGTGTCGGCCTTGATCTGCCGGCGCTCATCCAGCTGCTCATGAAGGTGACGCCGTCGCAGGCGACGTTCAATGAAGGCATTGAGCGCCTGCTCTACGAAACCTGGCGGCTCAATCCCACCGTCAAGCTGCTGATGCGGCGCAGCAACCAGGATGAGCTGTATGGCCGAGACATGGTCAAGAAAGGCGACTGGATTGCCGCTCTCATTGGGGCGGCGTGCTTCGATCGCAACGCCTTTCCGCGGCCCGATCAGTTCTCGCTCGATCCCATCCTTCCGGGGCCAAAGCGCAATCTCGACGACTACCTGCTGTTCGGGGACGCCGGGACGAGCGGCCGTCTCTGTTGGGGCAGGGACAAGCTTGCGCGCTATCTCCTCACAGAGTGCCTCAAGGCGGCGGGGCGGTTGAAGGGACTGAAGAAGGTCGCGGGCCCGCGCGGTGAACTCAAGAAGTTCGCGCAGGTGAATATCGGCCTCTCGACGCGTTTCGTCAGTGTCCTGCCGGACTGGCCGAAGAAGCCCTGAGCTGTTCGTCGGCAACCAGGCCGTATTGCCGGCAGAGGTCTGACTGCTCGGCGAGGTCGGCGGCAATCTGCGCCGAATTGGGCTCGACTGATGCCAGCAGACCGGCGCGCACGCCGAGGCCCTGGACGATCAGACACGGGTTGCTGATGCTGCGCGCGACGTCGAGCGCTCGGTTGGCCGCGGCAAGGGCATCCGACGACGACCCCAGCCGACCAAGCGCCTCGGCATAGCCGGCGTTCAGGTAGTAGAGCTCGAGCCGGCCAGTGCGGTCCTGCAAGCCGCGCTCCAACCAGGCCTCGACGGCCCAGACGGCCTTTGCTGCTTCTCCCGTCCGGGCCAGCGCACTTGCCAGCAGCCCGACGACATGCGGCAAAACCGGGTCGTAGCCATATTGATCGATCACGTTGACTGCGGCCTGCAGGCAGTCAGCTGCTTCGCGGTAGCGCCGCAGCTTCAGCAGATTGCGGCCCACTCCCAGCCGGGCAAGAATTTCGGAGTAGGGTTCGCCCTGCCGCGTGGCGATCTCCAGTGCCTTCTCGGCATGGCCCAACCCTTCCTCGTAGAGTCCCACTTCCATCATGAACCAGCTCAGGTAGCTGCGAACGAGCGATGCGGGAATGGCGGCGGCGCCGAGGCGCGTGGTCTCGAGCGCGCCGCCGAGGGCGTCGCGCAGCTCGAGCTGCATGTCGATCGCGCGCTTGATCTCTCCCGTTCCGTAGAGTGCGCTGGCCAACATGAACTTGGCGCTGAACTTCAACGGCAGAATGTCGAGCTCGGTGGCGATCGCGAACGCCCTTTCGCTCTGCTCGCGACAGTCGACGTAGCGGCCCTGGAACCAGCTGATCATGCCCATGTGGCACAAGGCGGCGCAGACCTTGTCCGGCCGATCCTGACGCTGCGCGAGCTCCAGGGCGCGCGGCAGGTACGGGTTCATCTTGCTGAACTCGCCGATCTGCAGGAGCTGGGCGAACGGCATCAGGACGAAGTCGACGAACCGCCTTTCCGCCGGTTCGCCAATTCTTTCGATGCACGCCATCGCACGCTGGAAGATGAGGAAGAGCGAGCCGCTCGCCGAGCTCCGTCGAGCGCGCAGTCCGGCCAGCCACAGATACTCGAGCGCCTGTTCGTCGTTGCGCGCACTTTCGGCATGGAAGGCCAGACGCTCGAGTTGTGCACCGAGATCGGAGTAGGTCGCCGTGACGGCGGCGATCGCTGCGCGGTGCAGTTCCCGACGCCGCGGGCCTGGCACCGTTTCGGAGCAGGCCTCTGCGACAATGGCGTGGCGGAAACGGATCGACGTGCCGATCGACGGCTGGACGATCTCGAGCCTCTCTAGCTCGGCGCAATCGCGCAGCAGCGTTTCGCTATCCTTGTCCAACACCTTCAAGGCGACGTCTATCTCGACTTCGTTGCCCAGCACGCTCAGCGCTTGGGCGCACTCCTTGGCTTCCGGCGAAAGGCGGTTGAGGCGGGCATGGATCACCGATTGCACGCTTTGCGGCGCCAGATTGATGCTCTCGCTGCGGGCATCTTCGATCGACAGGACGATCTGCTCGAGCACGAACGGCACGCCATCCGCCCTGTCCAGGACCTTTTCGAGGATGGCTGGCGACGGCGTGCCCGGCGGCCACAGACGATGAGCGAGCTCGCGCATCTCGGCACGAGGCAGGGGATCGAGCTGCAGGACCGTGGTGGCGATGTCCCGGGCCTCGGCAAGCGACTCCGGTCGCCCCGTCACCAGCAGCGTACAGGGCGCGGACGCCGTGCTCTCGCCCATCAACCGCAGGCAGTAGATGCTTTCGAGGTCGAGGAGATGCAGATCCTCGATCACGACAAGCGTCGGGGTGCCCGCCGTCAGTTTCGCCAGAGCCTCGACGAGCGCGCGGGCGACCTGGGTCTGGGTCAGTTGGCCCGACTTGGTCTTCTGGCCACTGGGCTTGGCCAGCAGCACCGTGCCCAGGGGACCGTCTTCGAGGTGTTCGATTCCGGCCGCCGCCAGGCTGCTTTTGACATCGTCATCCGTAGCGGTCTCGCTCAGCGAGGATGCCGCAAAGATGAGCGAGCGCACGGCCGAGTACGGTGTCGTGCGGCGTTGCGAATCGCCCCGGGAGATCAGGACCAGCCTGCTGCTTTGCTGGGCGTCCTGAACGGCAGCCGCCGCCAGCCTGCTCTTGCCGATGCCTGGTTCGCCGATCACGGCGATGGCGCGGCAACCGGGATCCTGGCGGGCCAGGGCCTGGCGCACCGATTCGCGCTCGCGCTGGCGGCCGACCAGCGGCGTGCGGTAGTTGCGCGAGCCGCTGTCGCCGATGCCTGGCGCGCGCGGCGGGCCGGACAGGCTGTAGGCGCTGGCGTTGATCTGTTTCAGGATCTTGACGTCTTCAAGCGGCGTGAGCTCGAGCGTCGACCGGCACAATTCGACGGTCTTCGAGCTCACGAAGATGCTGTCGGGCGGCGCGATCTTCTGCAACGCCGCGGCGATGTGAACGGTGCCGCCCACAGGGTCGAGCCGCGACCCGGCCTGCATGTCCATGCGCCGCAAGCCGACCAGACCCGAGTGTATGCCGACGCGGAAGCGAATCGGCCGATTGAGGACGTCGCGAATGCGGGCCGATTCCACGCTGGGATGCTGGATCAGCCATGCCGTCTCACACGCGCGATCGGCATGGTCTTCCATCGAGGTCGGCCATCCGAAGACTGCGATGCCGCCGTCCCCCGAATAATTGACCATCAGCCCGCCGGCCCGCCTGATCGTCCCGTCGAGGTGATCGAAGATCCGGTCCAGCAGTTCCTGAGCATCGTCGGGGTCATCGCCGGCGATATGGCCGGTGGAATTGACGGTATCCACGGCCAGCACCGTCACGATGCTACGTTCCGCCGTTTCCGCGAGAATCCTCATAGACCCTTCTGCCCCTAGCCGGCGACCGCACGGCGATGCACGCCGAGCCTGTCATGGCCGCCATGGACCTGGTCCGCGGCGGCCCCGAGAGCTTGCCGCGTGGCCAAGCCTAGGCCATGCGACGCCTTGTGGGAACCGGCTTTCCGCGCCGCATCATTGCTACGACACCCGGGAGGCGAAATGTCGAACGGTCTAAAGCGGCTCCTTCTCGCGTGCGTCCCACATTCTGCGATAGGCGGGACGGGCCCGACAGGTTTCGAACCAGACCTTTACCCTGGGCGCCGCCTTGAAGAGCTCCGTGGCGCCGTCGGCGTAGCGCACGACCTCGACGACGTTCATGTCAGCCACGGTGAATCGACCGCCGACCAGGAAACCGTTGGCGAGTGCTTCATCGAGCACGGCGAACGGTCCGCGCAGGGAGTCGATTGCGGCAGCGGAGGGCCCGTTCTGGGCGATCGATAGCGAGTGCGGTTCGACCTCGGTCGCCGCCCACAGCGACCACATGCCCATCAGCCCGTCCTCGGCAACGTTTGCCGGCGCCAGCGGACCGCCATGCTTCTTGGCGAGGTAGAGGTTGATGGCCAGCGATTCGTGCAGCACCAGCCCGTCATCCTCCATCGTCGGGACATGGCCGTTGGGATTGACCTTCAGGAAGGACGGCGACCTGGTGTGGACGATGTCGGCAGGGATCGGCTCCTTGAGGCGGTAGAGCTGCATCACCGGCACCAGCTTGAAGGGGATGCCGAGCTCATGGGCCAGCCAGATGTTGCGCGAGGCGCGGGAGCGGTGGACGCCGTAGATCGTAATCATGCCGAGGTTCATAATGGCTCCCGATCCTTTGTGAAAGGATGGATCGATGATGAAGGCCGAACGCAGACTTCAGCCCGTCAAGGACGCCAGCCATCTCTACGAGGTGGAGCGCCGCGACCGCCACGCCGAGCGCCCGGGCTTCCGCATCAGCGAGCTGCAACTCTCGCCGACGCAGACCGTGCCCTGGCACTACCACACCAACATCAGCGACACCTTCTACGTGCTGGAAGGCGAGATGCGGTTGTTCCTGCAGCAACCCAAGGACGAGGTGAGGCTCGGCGTCGGGCAGAGCTATGTCGCAACCGCCGGCCGGCCGCATCTGGTGACCAACGCGGGTAAGACCTCGCTCACCTTCCTGATCTTGCAGGGCGTCGGCGAGTACGACTACGTGCCGCTGGTCTAGCCTGAAGTTCCCCGAAGTTTTGGAGCTGTTGCAGTCGGAAAGATCGAGCGTTTTCCGATGGTTGTGTCGGGGAACGAGTGTCGAATTCGGTGCAGATTGTAGTCACTAAAATAGTTGACATCGGCTTCGACGGTCTATATGTTGTGGGTATGCCGAGCCGAGGCGGAGCCGTCCACGTCGTCACCACGCAGCGCCAGTACAAGGGCCGCGTCTACG